>CANEVG010000423.1 GCA_947442095.1 Sphingomonadaceae bacterium | reverse complement strand
TGGCACGGCACGCGGCGTGGCGATGGTCGAGTGTTTCAACACCATCGTCGCGCAAGTGGTCGAGGCAACGCTGGCCGAGGACGGCACGCCCAAGGTGCTTAAGGCCACTGCCGTCGTCGATTGCGGCATGGTGGTGAACCCGGTCGCCGCCGAAGGCCAGATCATGGGCGGCCTCGTGATGGGCCTGTCCAGCGCAATGGGTGAGGAAATCACGCTCGACAAGGGCGCGGTGATCCAGAGCAATTTCAGCGACTATGAGGTGCTCAAGCTTGCTGCCACGCCTGCTGTTTCGGTGCATTTTCTCATCAGCGGCGCGGAGATGGGCGGGATCGGCGAACCGGGCCTGCCGCCCGCCGGCCCCGCACTCGCCAACGCGCTGTTCGCCATCACCGGCAAACGCGTGCGCAATCTGCCGATCCGCGCGCAAGCCAAGGCTTGAGTGGACTGGAAGCGGGACCCCGAATCAAGCCCGGGGTTACGAAGCAAGAGATGCAGTTCTAGTAACCGTCACCCCAGACCTGATCCGGGGTCCCGCCCTATTTCCCTTAAGGATCAGGCATAGTCTTAAGGCGCAGGCAGGCCAGCCAGAGTTTTCTGGCATGTTCCTGGGTGTTTGGCAAAGCTGTCGCTGACCCTCGAGGCTGATTTTCACCGTATCTTCCAGCCTATTCCAGGCGTGCACGCTGATCGCAGCGGGTTGGGAACCCGAAGGCACCCATACGTACAGACTGCGCCACTCGCCGGGCAGCAACGAACATGCAACGGTCAATGTCCATCACGTCTTTTCCCATATCGTTTCACGGTGATCTGGCCGAACTCAGTGATCAAGCATAACTGTCATAACGCATATGACGATAGAACCTGCATGAATGGATGGGGTGAGGGAGGTACGCCGCGGAAGGGTGGTCATGCGATGCGTTTCAAGGGACTGGATCTCAACCTGCTGGTCAAGTTCAATGCGTTGATGACGATGCGCAGTGTCAGCTGCCCGGCTCTGAGCGGATCAATCTCAGCCCGCCCGCTCTGAGCGCCGCGCTTGCCCGCCTGGACTATGGCTTTGCCTCGTTGATCGTGCCGCTGGTTGCACTGCTGGTCGGCCACTGTGCCCTTGCCACGGCACCGATTCCGTTCGAAATCCCGCAGATGAAGCAGATTTTGAGCTATCATCCCGGGCGCAAGGACGATGCTAGGATGACCTGGCGGCGTTCGCGGATCAAGGCGATTGCGCGGGTCGGTGCATAAAATCAACCCATGCCCATTTATCCAAATAAGTATACTTACAAATTTATCAGCTGTCCGCAGAAGGATGAAGGAGAAGCACTATGATGATGACCCTGGATCACGCCCTGACGATTGCACGCGAGACGCTGGCCGAGGGCAAGCGCCGCGGCATGGCGCCGCTGTGCTGCGTGGTGCTCGATCACGGTGGCCACACGCTCGCGCTGCTGCGCGATGAGAACGCCTCGATCTACCGGCCCGAGATTGCGACTGGAAAGGCTGCAGGCTGCCTCGGCATGGGTTTTGGCGGGCGTGAGCTTGCCAAACGCGCGGCGGCGCAGCCGATGTTCATCAATGGTCTGCAGGCGGCCTTTCCCAAGGGTATGTTGCCCGTACCCGGCGGCGTTTTGATCCGCGCCGAAGATGGCACGCTGCTCGGCGCAGCGGGCGTCACGGGAGACACCTCGGACAATGACGAAATCTGCGCGCTGGCGGGCATCGCTGCGGCAGGATTGCAGGCTGATACCGGCGCTTGATAGATACGCTGTCCATCCACGTAAAGGTCTTCGACGGGAGCGGCGGGACGCTGTTCCCCCGCGAAGTGCAGGTGCGCGGTGAACGGATCGACGTGATCGCGCTCACGGCTGATACGCTGGGCGGCCACGCCAAGGGTTGAGCAGGTGGCTGAGCCAGTTGGGCGCTTTCCCCAAAGTGCAGGTTTTATCGCTAACTTGATTTGAACCGCGCTTTTCTGGCAGATAGCGCGCAGCGCCGGCAGTCGTGCGCGGGGGACATTGTGCGTGCCGGATCAGAAGACACAGATCGTCGTCGTGGGCGGCGGTGCAGGCGGACTTGAGCTCGTGCGCAAGCTGGGCGCTAAGTATGGCCGGAAGCGTCACGACATCATCCTGATCGACCGCAACCTCACGCATATCTGGAAGCCGCTGCTCCATGAGGTCGCCGTTGGTTCGCTCGATGCCAACCTCGACGAAGTCGGTTACGGCGGCCACGCGGTACGCTGGGGCTACCGCTTCTTTAACGGCAGCATCGAGAGCATCGATCGGGTGGGCCGAACCATCACTACCGCTCCGCTGATCGACGAGCGCGGCGATGAAGTGATCGGGCGGCACACGATCCGCTATGATTATCTGGTCCTGGCCATCGGCGGCATCTCCAACGACTTCGGCGTACCGGGCGTGCGCGAACACGCGATGTTCCTCGAAGACAGGCCGCAGGCGGACAGGTTTCGCCAAAAGCTGCTGAACGCCTGCTTTAAGGCCAACCACGCACAGCAGACCGGCAATCCCGAGGCGCGAGTGCGCGTCAGCATCGTGGGCGGCGGCGCGACCGGCGTGGAGCTGGCGGCCGAGCTCTACAACGCGGCCAAGTCGCTGCGGAACTACGGCTTGGAAGTGTTTGACGAAACCACGCTGGAGGTCTCTTTGCTTGAGGCTGGCCCTCGCATCCTGCCCGCATTAGATGACACACTCGCGGCCACCGCCAAGCACGAGCTGGAAATGCTCGGGGTCAAGGTGCTCGACCGCACGCAAGTCGTGCGGCTGGAGGACCGGGCGGTCCATATCGGCGATGGCAGCGTGATCGAGGCCGATCTGATCGTCTGGGCGGCGGGCGTGAAGGGTGCCGATGAAATCAAGCTCATGAGCGATCTGGCGCTGACACGCGGCAACCAGATCGTCGTGCGGCCCACATTGCAGACCGAAACCGATGATCGCATCTTCGCGCTGGGTGACTGCGCTTCCTGCATGCTGCCTGGCCGCGACCGCCCGAT
>CANEVG010000422.1 GCA_947442095.1 Sphingomonadaceae bacterium | reverse complement strand
GCCCTGAACCGCCCCATGCAGCCCACGGCGCGCCGCCCGCAGGCGCGATGGCGACAACGGCCTTGATCGCGCCGTCATGCAGCGCGGCAGCATCCGCGCCGCTGCCGGTGTAGCGTTCGCTAAGCGCCGCAGGGAGGCGCTGGATGGCCGGGCTTGCCGGATCAAGTGCGCCGCCTGCCACGGTCAGCGCGCCGTATCCCCCGAAGGAATAGCCCGCGAGCGCAATCCGCGACGTATCCGCCAGACCGCCCAGCAGCCCGGCGCGCAGGCGCCGCAGGACATAAGTGATATCAAGCGGACGGCGGATCAGCGTGGCCGGGGTCTTCGCAAGATCACTGATATCGGGATCACCGTGGCGGATAGAAACGACAACATAGCCCTTGGTCGCAAGGTTTTCGCCCAGCCACGAAAGCATGACCGGATCGTTGTTGTAGCCATGCGATAGCAACACGACCGGATAGCCCTGCCCGGCTGCTGGGGCGTTCGAGACGGCGAGCGCCGGCACGGTGAACGACACCGGCGGCCGCGGGGGTTCGGAAACCAGACTGGCACGGTAAAGCGCAGGCTTGGCCCCGCGCGCGACCCGCGCGGGATACCAGATTACCAGCGGCAAAGTGCGGTCGGCGCGTACCAGCTTCCCTTGCGCAAGGCTGGCAAGCGGATCGACTGCTCCGGTATCGACGAGGGTCCGTTCCATCACGCCCGCGCCGTCCGGCCCAAGTGCGGCCAGTTCCGGTGCCCCCACTTCGGGCACGCTGGGAGGCGGCGGGGGCGGCAGGGAAGCAGCAGGCAGCATCGCGAGCGCCGCGAAAGGAGCTAGGCGCTTGAGGGTTCGGGCGTAGCGGTGTTCAATCATGGCCCCTGTTACCCGGTTTACGGGCAGGGCCGCTATCTCCTATTCGCATTCGGCTTTGCGTTCGCTGCATTTGTCCTGAGCAGCAGGCCGGACTAAGGAGCGCGCACACTGATTGAGGGGTCCGCAATGGCTGGCAATACGGCTACAGCCGGGGAAGAGATGTACGACCTGCTCATTGTCGGCGGGGGGATCAATGGCGCGGGGATCGCGCGCGATGCCGCCGGGCGCGGACTTTCGGTGCTGCTGGTGGAGCAGGAAGACCTCGCCAGCCACACGTCTTCAGCCAGCACCAAGCTGATCCACGGAGGCTTGCGCTATCTCGAGTACTACGAGTTTCGTCTGGTGCGCGAGGCGCTGATCGAGCGCGAGCGGTTGCTGGGCATGGCGCCGCACATCATCTGGCCGCTGGCCTTCGTGCTGCCGCAGATGAACTCCCCCCGCCCGGCCTGGCTCGTTCGGCTTGGGCTGTTCCTCTATGACCACCTCGGCGGCCGCAAGAAGCTTCCCGCCACGCGCACGGTCAACCTTGCCCGTTCGCCGCTCGGCAATGGCATGAAGCCGGGCGCGAAGACGGCGTTTGTATATTCGGACTGCTGGGTGGAGGACAGCCGCCTGGTCGTGCTCAATGCGCGCGATGCCGCCGATCGCGGCGCGCGGATCGAGACGCGGACGCGGCTGGTTTCGGCAGCGCGTGAAGGCGGCCAATGGCGCGGCGAGATTGCAGGCCCTGAAGGCACCCGCATGGTATCTGCTCGGGTGCTGGTGAATGCGGCTGGGCCTTGGGTTGAAGACGTGTTGCAACGCGCTGCCAGCGCCAGCCAGGACCGCGGGGTCCGCTTGATCAAGGGTAGCCACATCGTGGTCCCGAAACTCTATGAGGGCGATCACGCGTTCCTTCTCCAGAACCCTGACAAACGGGTCGTCTTTGCAATCCCTTATGAGCAGAATTTCACGCTGGTTGGTACCACGGACGAGCCGTGGGACGGCCTGCCGGGCAAGGCGCAGATCTCGCCCGCCGAAACGAGCTATCTGTGCGAGACAATCCGCCGTTACTTCGCCCGGCAGATCCAGCCCGAAGACGTCGTGTGGAGCTACGCGGGCATTCGCCCGCTGTACGACGACCACGCCTCCAGTGCTTCTGCCGTGACGCGCGACTATGTGCTGGATCTCGATACCGCTGGGGGCCGCGCGCCCATGCTCAGCGTGTTCGGCGGCAAGATCACCACGTATCGCAAACTGGCAGAGCATGCGCTAGCCAAGCTGGAGGCGTTTTTCCCGGCGGCAAGCAGCGCCTGGACTGCCGGTGCGGACTTGCCCGGCGGCGATGTTCCGGGCGATGATTTCGAGGCTCTCCTCGCCCGCATGACCAGCATGCACCCGGCTCTTCCCGTGCCTTTGCTGCGCCGTCTAGCCCGCGCCTATGGGACCCGGGCGGCGCGGATCCTAGGCGCTGCACAGACGCTCGAAGGGCTTGGCACCGATTTTGGCGGGGGTCTTACGCAAGCCGAAGTCGATTATCTGTTCGAGCAGGAATGGGCCCGTTCGGCAGAAGACATCCTCTACCGCCGCAGCAAACTCGGCCTGCATGTGCCGCCCGGCACGGTGGGCCGGTTAGACAGCTATCTTGCTCGGCGTCTTTGCGCTGCCGAGGCCGTGCTGGTGTCCTAATCGCTGCCTTTGATCGCGAAGCTGTGAGGGACCAACTCAAAGTCGCTGCGAATACTATGCCCATCGGAAGAGTAAACAGGAGTTGCGCCATGGCCAAACCGTCAGGGGCTGCGCCCAGCCAAATGTGATGTAAGCTGAATGCGAGAGAAGAAATGGCAATAGGCAAGAGCGATGATCTCGGCCAGACCTGTTGGACGCGCTCATAAATCAGTCCCCGGAAAAGCAATTCTTCTCCTAAAGGCCCAAATACAAGAAATGCCGCAACGAGAGGAACGCCGCGTGCATAAACGATCCAGTGGCCGGTCATGACCGCGAATGCGGTGCAACCAGCTAGCCAGAGGGTTAGCCAAATTGCAGAAAGGCGGAGGATGCTGCGCATGTTCTGTGGATCAAGACTTGGCCAATCAAGCGCTCGTCTGTCGCCAAGAGCCATGTAAAGGCAAAAAATGACCATAAACGAGGGGATTGCTGCCGTTGCCAGCCATGCTAAG
>CANEVG010000421.1 GCA_947442095.1 Sphingomonadaceae bacterium | reverse complement strand
CCGCGGAGACAGGCGCAGCAGGGAGGGTCGCAGCAGGGAGGGCCGAAGCAGGGAGGGCCGAAGCAGGGAGGGTCGCAGTAGGGAGGACCGAAGCAGGGAGGGCCGAAGCAGGGAGGGCCGAAGCAGGGAGGGTCGCAGTAGGGAGGACCGGTGCTGGCGATGGCAGGTTTGCGATGAGGAGCGCAGGCAGCAGCAGGTCGCTTCCGGTCGTGGTGGCGGTCTGCACTTCGCCCTCTTGCGTAGCGGCATCGGCGCCCACGGTCTCTTCCTCGGCTGCACCTTGTCCGGTGAGCCGTGCGGATGCGGTCTGGGCCCGCGTTTCGGCAAGGGTTTGCCGCTTCTCCGGCAAAGTCTTGCCGGTTGCCGGCTCGGCTGCCGTCTTGGCTCCCGTCTCTGGGACTGCCTCGTTCCGCGATGCGGCTGGGGCTGCGGTGTCGGGCTTGGCCGCGCGGGGCGGGGCGGAGGCTGGCCGCGTGTCGGCCGAAGGGGGGCGTTCGGTGCTCAGCCGGTCCGGCATGCCGCGCTCCAGATAGGCCGCAAAACTGGCGCTATCGCCCGGGTCTTGTGCCGAGCTGCGGGTCTGACGCGCGGGCTGTGCCGCCATTTGCGCAGGGGTCGTTCGGCGGAGCTGGGCGGCGGCGGGCACGGTCATCGACTGGGTTTCCTTGACGAGCAATTGCGGCAATCTGGGGCAGCAGCAGGTGTGGTTAAAGACTGCTATTCAAGAGCCGTGCCAACCGGTCCCTTTGCTGCCGCCGCTGCGGGTGCGGCGCCTTCTGCGGCTTTGCGGGCCATGCGCTGCTGGGTGGCCGAAACGCGGTCTTCCACCGCGGCGCGGCGGCGTTCGGCCTCGGCGGCTTCGGCAGCGCGGGCATCGGCATGGCTGCGCGCGCGGGCGAGATCCCCGGCGGTGGTATGGGCAATGCGGGAGAGGCCGCCGATGAACTGCTGCATCCGCTCCAGCTCGGCAGCGTCGGTGGCATCGCGGCGCGCGGAATAAGCGGTGATCAGTGCGGCGGTGCGCGCTTCGAGGTTGATGACTTGCGCGAGCGTGGTTTCGGCCTTGGCCGCCTCACCCAGCGCGGTCTGCCGCGTGATCGCGCGCAGCCGTTCGAGACGGCTTAGGCGCTTCAGTTTGGCCCTATCCGCGCTCATCAGGCATTCATCAGATCAGCCAGTTCGGCGACGCTGCGATCCAGCGAGACGATCTCGCGCTGCGGCTGGCTGAGAAAGGCAGTGAGCGCGGTGTGCATGGCGATCGCGCGGTCGAGCTGCGGATCGGCCCCGGCGCGGTAGGCCCCCATCAGCACGAGATCGCGGTTCGCCTCATAGTTGGCGATCAGCGCGCGGAAGGCGCGGGCGTCGGTCTGGTGCAGCGGGTCGACGATGTCGTTCATCACGCGGCTGAGGGAGGCGGCAATGTCGATCGCGGGATATTGCCCGCGCTGCGCGAGATCGCGCGAGAGCACGACATGGCCATCGAGGATCGCGCGCGCTGTATCGACCACCGGATCGTCCTGGTTGTCGCCGTCCGCGAGCACGGTGTAGAGGCCTGTGATCGAGCCGCTGCTGGCCGCCGAATTGCCCGCGCGTTCGACCAGCTTGGTGATCGTGGCGAGTGCGGACGGCGGATAGCCGCGTGCCGCGCCGGGCTCACCCAGCAAGAGGGCGATCTCGCGGCCCGCGTGAGCGACCCGGGTGAGGCTGTCCATGATCAGCAGGACCTGATGTCCGGCGGCGCGGAAGTATTCGGCCATGGAGGTGGCCAGCATCGCGCCGCGAATGCGCAAGTTGGGGGCATGATCGGCGGGGACCGCCACGACGATGCTGCGCGCGCGGCGGGGGCCTTGCATGTGCTTTTCGACGAAATCGGAAACTTCGCGCGCACGCTCGCCAATAAGTGCGACGATCACGATCTCGGCCTCTGCGCCGTGGGCGATCATGTCGAGCAGCACTGATTTGCCGACGCCGGAGCCTGCCATCACGCCGATGCGCTGGCCGACGCCGAAGGTGGTGAGCGCATTGAGCGCGCGCACGCCGACATCGAAGGGTTCGCGCACGGGCGCGCGATCAAGCGCGCCGCCGCGCACGCCGCCTGCAGGCCAATCATGGCGCGCGGCAATGGGCGGGCCGCCATCAATCGGCAGGCCTTCGCCGTCCACCGCGCGGCCGAGGAAGGCCTCGCCCACGGGTAGCATGCCGGGCTTACCTTCAGGGCGCACCCGCGCGCCGGGGCGCAGCAACACGGTATCGCCGAGCAGCATCATCAGCATGCGGCCACCGCGAAAGCCGATGGTTTCAGCCATCAGGGAGCCTGCCCCGTCCTTGTTGGGGCCATGGGTAATGCGGCACTGTGCGCCGATGGGCAGCGACAGGCCGCTGACTTCGAGCAGGCCGCCATCGCAGGCGGTGACAAGGCCATATCGGCGCGGGGCGAATTCTGGCTGGGCTTCCTCGCACCGCGCGAGAAGCAGCGATGTGCTGCCTAGCATGTAGCGAGCGCTTCGCTCAGCGCGCGCAGCCAGATGGCGGGGCTGTCTTCCACGCCGCCGGCTGCGCCCTCGACGCGCAGGGCGCCGCGCTCAAGGCCCGGATCGGGTTCAAAATGCCAGTCTTCGGGCAGGCGCGCGCCGACCAGCGCAAGATCTTCGGGGTGGAGGCGGATAACGCGTTCATCAGCGGCGCGCGCGAGCATGCCGGCGGCGATTTCCACCCGGCGGGCGAGCGCTGCCTGATCGGCTGCGAATTCGCCGAGCAAGGGCGCACAAAGCGCCAGCACGGTCTCGCGAAGCCGTGCTTCGAGATCGCGCAGCTGATCGGCATCGATCCGGCCAAACGCCAGCTCGATGCAGGCGTGGGCGGCGGCCTGCTGTGCAATGGCTTCGCTAAAGGCGGCTTCCGCGTCGGCCGCGCCTTGCGCATAGCCGGCGGCGAAGGCCTGGGCGGCAGGGTCCTCGTCTGCCGTTTCAAGCACATGACTACTTTCGGCGCACGGCGCGCCGCCATAGCGCCGATCGCGCGTGAAGCCGCCACT
>CANEVG010000420.1 GCA_947442095.1 Sphingomonadaceae bacterium | reverse complement strand
TTCGCCGGTGTCTGCCCGATCCACGGCGATTGCCTTGAGGGCCTTGCCGCAGGGCCGGCAATTGCGGCGCGCGCTGGCCAGTCCGCCGAAAGTCTGGCGAGCGATGATCCGGTCTGGGCACTAGTGGCGGGCGAGGTCGGCGATCTCATGGCTTCGCTGATCCTCACCCTTGCACCCCACCGCATCGTCATCGGCGGCGGGGTTGGGCAAGGTCAGGCGGAGCTGTTGCCGCTGGTCCATGATGCCGCCGCGCGCCTGCTTGGCGGTTACCTGCCGGGTCACAGCCTCGAAGCACTGCAGCGTGTTATCGTGCATCCGGATCTGGGCGGTGATGCGGGCGTATGCGGCGCGCTGGCACTGGCGCTGGCTCTGCTCGGGGATTGAGTAGGGCCCGCCCGATGGGCAGGCGTGCCTCACCATGCGCGGGCGCTGTCACCCGTCCATCAAATGTCACAAGTGCTTATAGTAAATGATTTATAATCAAATCCTTGAAGGGCGCGGAAGATTTGCTCTCCTGCGAGATCCTACGTAGGTGGTGTGGGCTTGAAGGTGTCGGCCACTACTTGCAATGGCTTGGCGGCCTGCCGAAGAAAAGCCAGCACGGCGGAGGATGTTGACATGATCAAGCCCGAACTGGCGCGGCGACGCTAAGCCTGCGACGCATAGAGACCGCACCATGGAGCCCCGCCCGCCACCTGCAAAGCGGCCGTCCGCCCAAACGGCACCGCGGCACAACCCTCTGCTAGAAGGCGAACGCCCCGATGGGGTGATCGCCGACATCATGGGCCGCCCGCAGCCCGATGCCCGCATGATTATTGTAGCCAACGAGAAGGGCGGTGCCGGCAAATCCACGATTGCGTTTCACTTGTGCGCGGCGCTGGCCGACGCCGGGCTGAAGGTTGCCGCAATCGATCTCGTCGCCCGTGAACAATACGTTTTGCCGCAGATGGCAAAGTAAAATTCCCCAGTTTGGACGCCTGCGTTGTCAGGCGTTGGCGAGTTTGGGGAGGGATGCCGAGACGAGCGCCGTGATCAGGGCACGCCAAAGGGCAGTCAGCCAAGCGACGAGGAGGCGCATGTTGTGCCCTGCCGCGACGAGGATGGCGTTGATGGCATCGCCGGCGGCGCCGGCGAGGTGGTTGCGCTCGAGAAGACCATCGGATTTGGTATGGCCGATGATCGGCTCGATGGCGTTTCTTCGGCGAAGCTCGCGGCGGATTGTGGGTGACGAGATGCCGCGACTATGGGCGATATAGATCTCAGCCTTGCCGGTGTGCTTGTGGCCTCGGTACCCCCGATCGACATAGGCCCGCTCGACGGCGATGCCTGTGAGCCGCTCGACCTGTTCAAGCTGTCCGCTCAGCGTGTGCCCGTCATACGGGCTACCAGGTAATGCCTGCATCCCGACGATGAACTGGCCGCCGGCAGTGCGCGCGTTGGTAACGGCGATCGAGGTCTTCACACCGAACTCGTAGCGCGTGCGCGCCTTGCCCTTGGCGATGCATTCGACCTCGGGCGCGTGCAGCGCGTACAGCTTGTCGGTGTCGCCAGCCTTTTGGGTAAGCACCCGAGCAACGCGCTCGCGTAGCCCTGCAAAGGCAGCCTCCAGCGCCTCGTTGCCAGCGATCTTGCGGCCGATGTCGCGATCGAGGCGCCCGAGCCAGGTCCGCATCTTGCGCACCCAGCGCATTGCCTGTTTGTGGCCCCGGCCATGGATGAGCCGCGACACGTCGCGCCTTGCCCGCCGTCCCACCCGCAGGAAGGATTGGCGCAACACGACCCCATGTTTTTTGGCAAGGCGGTTGAGCAATTCGATGCTGCGCATCAGCAAGTGACTGTCGGTGGGATGCGCGACGGCCTTGGTCTGCACGGTCGTATCGAGCGTCACGCGTTCCATAGCCTGCTCGGTCACTGCCTGCGTGCGCATCGCCACGCTCAGCGTTTCGGCAAGCAGCAGTTCGAGTTGGTCCGCACCGATCCGTCCCCGCCAGCGCGTCATCGACGAACGGTCGAGCACCAGCCTGTGGCGGAAGTATTGCTCTCCGCAGAAGTACTGGAAGTACGGGTTCTCCACCCAGCGCTTGCAGACCGCCTCGTCGGACAACCCTTCCATGTGTTTGAGCAGGTGCAGTCCCGCCATCAGCCGTGTCGGCAGCGCTGGCCGGCCTTTTTGCGTGTAGAACTTGCCATACGCCCCATCGAACCGCGACCAGTCGATCAACCCTGCTAGTTTTACCAGCGGGTGCGCCATGTCGATCATGTTGGTCAGCTGCATCCGGAACAGCTCGTCGTCCCGCAGTTTCGGCTTCTTCGGCGGCATCGAAAAACCCCTCGTCTCGTCCGGATCAATTGAATCACAGACCGACCCCAAGGGGAAGATGCGGCGCACACCACCGAGCGCATTTGCAAGCTTTTCGCCGCAAATCCTCAAACCCTTGCGATTTTCAATACTTCGATATCGCCAAAACTAACGCTTTTTCGCCAGTCTCAGCGTTTTTCACGGGCGACCAGATAGGCATATAGCTCGAGACCGTTGAGCTTACAGGTTTCGATGATGGATGCGATGCGGGCCCATGTGCACCCAATGACGCAACCCGATGGGCATGATGCGCCAGAATTCAACGGTGAGCTTATCGGCGAGATCGATGGGCTTGGCCCATCGGGCATACGCGCTTTTGCTTAGCGCACTTGACCAAGTCATAAAGCATTCCGGCTAAATCAAACTTAATCGAATATTAGTAATGCCAAAAATCACGGCATCAGCCAATAAAGCGGCCAATTTGGCTGTCTCGAAAGCTGGATCACAGAAATGCAAATAATTACAACATGCGTGCAAAGAATTTTATTAATACAGCGCTGTCGGAAAGGATCGACGGGGATCGAGTATGCCACGATCGCCGCCTTGGTCAGTGTGGTATTCATCACTGCAATGGCAGCTTTAGGACAGAATATTGACGCGACATATTCTCACGTTGCTACAGCCCTGGTTGCTCCAGCCCTGGACGGTGCGCCTGACACGCCGACCGACGAAGGCGGTGG
>CANEVG010000419.1 GCA_947442095.1 Sphingomonadaceae bacterium | reverse complement strand
CCTCCTGAAGCTCATGGCCTGCCCCGATCTCGCCAGCCGCCGCTGGATCTACGAGCAATACGATTCGCAGGTCGGCGCGGACACGGTGCAAAAGTCGGGCGGCGACGCCGCCGTTGTGCGCCTACATGGCACGCAAAAGGCGCTCGCTATGAGCACCGATTGCACCCCGCGCTATTGCTACGCCGACCCCTACGAAGGCGGGAAGCAGGCGGTGGCAGAAACCTACCGCAATATCTCGGCTGTTGGCGCCAAGCCCTTGGCGATCACCAATTGCCTCAACTTCGCCAACCCCCAGCGCCCCGAAATCATGGCGCAGATCGTTGAAGCCCTGCGCGGCATGGGCGACGCCTGCCGCGCGCTGGATTATCCCATCGTTTCGGGCAACGTCTCGCTTTACAACGAGAGCAAGGCCACCGGCGGCGGCTCGGCCATTCTCCCCACCCCCGCCATCGGCGGCGTCGGGCTGATGGAAGACCATTCGGTAATGGCGACGATTGCGTTCGAGAACGCTGGCGACGCGATCTGGCTGCTTGGCGGCGAGGGTACGCACCTCGGCCAGTCGCTCTGGCTGCGCGAAGTGGCGGGCCTCGAAGCCGGCGCGCCGCCGCCGGTCGATCTCGCCGCCGAACGGAGCCGCGGCGAAGCGATCCGCAGGTTGATCGAGACCGGCAAGGCCAGCGCTGTCCACGACATTTCGGACGGCGGCCTGCTCGTCGCGCTGGCGGAAATGGCCCTTGCCGGGAAGATCGGCTGCGAACTCACCATTCCCCTAACCGCAGCGAGCGCGTTTGGGGAAGATCAGGGCCGCTATATCGTCACCGCGCCAGCGGATGTATTTGTCGAGAATGCCGTGCAGATCGGGACCGTCGGCGGGACAACCGTTGCGGGCATCGAAATCACCGCGCTGCGCGAGGCCAACGAGGCTTTCTTCCGCGACTGGATGGAAGGCTAAAGAACCCCGCCGACCTGCCTTCAGAAGGCCACCTCCCCGTTTGGGCCCGGTTTGGGCTTCGCCAAAACAAGGAGGACCAGAAAGACCCTCCCCATTTTGGCGAAGCCCAAATGGGGAGGTGGCAGCGCGAAGCGCTGACGGAGGGATAAATTAAATCAGGCCGCCTTCTTCTGCCCCAGCAGATCGTAGGGATTGACCCCCATTGAACCCCACACCGCATGCGCGGCGCGGTAGTGCATGGCAGGGGTGATGTTCAGCTTGCGGCGCACATCGTCCAGTTGCATCGGCAGCAGTTCGGTGATCGCCATTTCCGCAATGCGCGGGCAGGCCTTCCCCAGCCCTTGCGCCTCGCGGATCGCGCGCAGCACGGGCGCGCTGCTGCTGACCTGCTTGCCGATGTTCAGCCCGGCCATATAGCCGATGAACAGGTGCGCCGGTGAAGGCTGCTGGCTGTAAGTGAACGCCAGCACGCAGGCCTCGCCCAGCGAATCGCGGCCATAGCCGGTCAAAACATGAAGCATATCATGCACATCGCGCAGACGGTTCATGTACCACCTGAACTGATCGTTGTACTTGGGCTTGTCTGCCATGAACCTGTCGAACTCTTCGACAAGGCCCTGCGCGGTGAGCCCTTCGGCTTCCATGAAATCGCAGTAAGCATGGGCCAGCGAGCCCTTCGGCGTGCGGCGAAGCGCCGCGTGGTCATCAAGGATCGCGGGCAGGAAGGGCTCGCGCACCCGGATATCGAGCCCGCGCTCGGACTGGATGAACGCCTCGCCCGCCTTGCGCAGATTGCGCCAAGGCAGCGATTCGAAGATGCGGAACACCTCCTCGGTGTTTTCCTTGTCCTTCAGCAGCTCGCGGAAATGGAACAGCGCCTTGCGCGGCCGCAGCTTCAGCTTCGGGCGGCGCTCATCATAGAGCGGCAGGCTAAGGAAATCGTGCGAGGTATCGGGCTCGAAGTTTGCAGTAAGGGCGTTCACCGGGCGTCTCCGCAGAATCATGTCCTGACGCCGTACTAACACCAGTGTTAATATAGCGTCAAGCGCCAGCTCTGTCAGGACTCCCAGTCTTCGCGCGCAATGCCGTAAAGGAGCAGGATCGCGGTCAGATCGCCGCGCTCGATCCACCCGTCCGCCGCTGAGCGTGCCTTGGGCTTGGCACGATAGGCAAGGCCGAGCGTTGCAGCTTCCAGCATCGGGATATCGTTCGCGCCGTCGCCGGTTGCAAGGCTCGTCGCCCCCTCGCCCAGCCGCGCCATTTCCTCAAGCAGCACACTGCGCTTCACAGAACTGTCGACGATCCCGCCGACCACTTCACCCGTCAAAACGCCGCCATGCACCCCCAGCCGGTTGCCCACGACATGCTCGAACCCAAGCTGCGCCGCCACCGGATCGGCAAAGGCATGGAAACCGCCTGTCACCAGCACGGTCCGGCACCCCTTGGCCTTCAGCGTCGCGACCAAAGTCTGCGCGCCGGGCATCGGGCGGATGCGCTCATCGAGGCACTGCTGGATGGCGGCTTCGGAAAGGCCCTTCAGCAACCCCACGCGCTCGGCCAGCGCCGCGCCGAAATCGAGCTCGCCGCGCATCGCCCGCTCGGTGATCGCGGCGATCCGTTCCTTGAGCCCCGCAAAATCGGCCAGTTCGTCGATGCACTCCTGCCCGATCATGGTCGAATCCATGTCGGAGACGAACAAGCGCGGCACTTCGATCGCCGCGCGCGAAAACAGCAGGTCACTGGTCGGGAAGCACTGGTCCAGAATGCGCCGCACCGCGCCCACATCCGGGGATGGCGCTTCCTCGATCAGTTCAATTTCCAGCACATCATCGCACTCGGCGAGCATGCCTGCCCCGGCCACTTCCCAGCCCTCAGCCTCGATCTGCTCCATGGCCAGCGCAAGATTGTCACCAAGCGTGTCCGGCTCTGCTATCAGCCGTGCAATGAGCACCGATCTTTCCCCTTCTGATGCGAACACCCTGTTAGCGTCTGGGCCGCCGCTCGCGCTCATTGCAGGGCCGACCGCGAGCGGCAAGAGCGATCTGGCCGTGCGCACCGCTTTGGCCGCGCAGGTACACGGCCGCGAGGCCGT
>CANEVG010000418.1 GCA_947442095.1 Sphingomonadaceae bacterium | reverse complement strand
CGCGTTTTCACTCATAGCGGCCTATCGCTCCGGGGAAGTGCCGGGCGATGTCCACATGCAGCCGTGGCAGGAATTCCACAATTTCACCATGAGCGTGGCGGACACAGAGGATTACAGCATTTCCGCCAGTGGACAATGCAACCTGCGCTATGCACCATCCAGCTTCAGGTTAGCCTATGGCGCCAACGAAGGCGTGCTGCAGCATTTCCATCGAAACCTGGCGAGGCCGTTGGGGCGCAGCGGCTGAAGATCGAGCGCGGGAGAGAAAAACAATGATGTACATCCAGTCGACAATCGAGGTCAGGCCTGAAGAGTCGGCCGCGTTCAACGCCATCATGGCGGACGTGGTGGCCTGCCAGGAAGCGCAGGGCTGGCGCCTTGCGGCCGCTTTTGCCCAGATCACCGGCGTGCTCCACACCTATGTCGATCTTTGGGAATGCGAGGATGCGGCGCACTACCAGTCCGCGCTGGCCGCTTTGCGCGCCCATCCCGATTTCGCGCGTATTAGCGCGGTCCTCGCGCGGGCCATCATCCGCGAGACCATCGTGCTGGGCGCACCGGTCACGTATCGCGCCGCCGCCTGATCACAGTCCGCACCTGAAAGGACATGACATGCCTCTCGTCAGCGTAGTGGGAGCCAGCGGCCGTCAAGGCCTTGCCCAAGTGGCGCAACTGCTGGCCGCCGGATATCAGGTGCGGGCCATCTCGCGCCGGGCTGATGCGATGCACAGCACGCCGTTCCCGGATGTGGAAGTGCGCGTCGCCGATCTGTTCGAGCATGCCACGCTTGCCCCGGCCTTCGATGGTTCGGATGCGATCTTCTTCAACCACCCAGTGCAAGCCAGGGCGCAGCGCGCCGACCTGGCCGAAGCGGTCGGCAAGGCCGGCAAGGCGGTCGGTGTGCGCCGCGTGGTGTGGAGCACCTCGAGCTGGATTCCCGACCGCCCGGGCGATCCGTTCACCTATGGCTGGAATACCGAGGGCATCAACAGGCTCTGGCGCACCGGCGTTCCGGCCACGGTGTTTGGCAGCGTGCTGTTCATGGACAACCTCCTCACCAACTGGGTGCGGCCCAGGCTGCTGCGCGAAGGCGTGTTTGTCTATCCGCATGGGCCAAAGCTGCGGGCCAACTGGATCAGCCTCGATGATGTGGCGCGGATCATGATCCTCTCGCTGGATCGGCCTGATTTCGAAGGCAGCTGGATGAACATCGGCGGGCCCGAGGCGATGCAGGGCCCGGACGTGGCCGCAGCCCTGTCCGCCGCGCTCGGCCGCGAAATCGCGTTTCGCTATTCCGCACCAGCCGAATTCGGGGACGAGCTTGCGGCCGCGTTCGGCAATGCCATGCCCAGCGACCGGCGCGAGCAGTTCGCCCGGGATATCGAGGCGTTCTACGTCTACAACAACGAGTCTCCCACGCGGCCCTTCGAAGTCGACGCTGCCTATCAGGCCTCTCGGCTGCCCGGGTTCGTGCCCGAAAGGCTGATCGACTGGGCCTGCCGCCAAGACTGGTCGGACGCGGCCTACCGCCCATCCGGAGGCTGATCATGCAGATGCCCAAGGAACTGCTGTGGGTCGCGCTCGTCAGCGCGGTCAGCGTGCTGGTCTATTATCTCAGCCTGCTCAACGCGGGTCTGGGGCGGATCAAGTCCCGTTTTCCCGCGCCTTTGCACGATGGGCCTGAGGACTACGCCCGGCGGGTGCGCGCGCATATGAACACGCTGGAGCACCTTGTGATGTTCCTGCCCGCGATGTGGGCGTTCGCGCTGAGCTTGATCATCGAGCGGCTCCACCCGGGAACCGCCCGCACGCGGTGCAGATAGAACCGGATCGCCACCGAGATGCGCTCGCGTGGATCGGGCAGCGCCGCGATGGTGTTGCTGACCGCGGTCAGGAAGTCGTGCGTAACCTCATACGTCACCGCCTCGCGCAGTTCGGCCATGCCGGAGAAGTGATCGTAGAACGCTGCGGGGTAATGCCTGCCCGCCGCTTTACATCCTCGATCCGCGCGTGGAGACCGTCCTCCTCGCCAAACATCTCGAAGGCTGCAGCGATGATCTTCGCGCGGGTCCGGGTCCGGCGCTGCCGCCCCAGTTAGAGCCTGCGCGCCTTGTCCGAACGTCCGTCCGCCACACCTTACCTCGCTTGCCCGCTGCGAAGCGCAGCTCCTGCCCTCCCGGCCCGCCGCGCGCAACCTGCTTGCGCCGGCCCCTTGGCGATCAAGGCATGGGCGGCTTATCGACCGCCGAGCGCGCGTGCCATCAGCGCCTCCATGCGCGGCACATCGACCGAGAGCATCACATCGGCCTGCCCTTCGTCCAGCCCCGGGCGATAGGCATCGTGCCAGGTGAGCATATCGCCATAGCCGGGGCCGAACTGCACATCGAAATCATACCACAGCCGCTCTGACTTCGTGACCAGCGACGGATCGAGCCAGACGGCTGCTGCAATCTCGTCCCACATCGGAAAGCCCGGCTCCATCTTGCGGATCATCGCTGCCACAGGCGGCCGCGCCGCCTTGGCGAGCCGCTCCACCAGCGCCGGGGTCAACTGCGTCGCGGTCGAGGGATCGACCGGCACGATCGTCACTTTGGCCCACGGCGCATGGGCCACCATGCTCGCCGCTTCGGGATCGAAGCGGATGTTGAACTCGCGGCGCGGGGTGTTCACGAATTCGCGCGCGAAATCAGCAGCGGAGCGGTTTTCCACTACCTGCCGCGGCGCAAGGCTGCCCCCCATCACCACCAGCTCCTTGACCAGCCCGGCAAATTCGGGATCGAGCCGCTGCGCCAACGCGAGATTGGTCAGCGGCCCGCAGGCTATGATCGTCACTTCGTGCGGATGCGCGCGCGCCACGCGGATCAAGAACTCCGCCGCCGCCTCGGGCCGCTTCTGGAGCGCAGGATTGCCCCACGGCAGGTTAACCGGATCGAACGGCCCATGATAGTCGGGCGCCGATTGCGCGGTTGGCTCGGCCCACTGCTTCATGAACGCGCCCTTCCAGATCAGCTTGCCATAAAGCGCCTCCCAGCGCTCGGTCCGGCCTTCCGAATT
>CANEVG010000417.1 GCA_947442095.1 Sphingomonadaceae bacterium | reverse complement strand
CTCGTGTTATTACTGCACAAACCGTCTGACGGAGCTTCGGGGCGCGCAGCCCGTTGCTACAGATTGCGGTTTTGCAAACCTTTGCCGCATGATTTAGGCCGTTTGCCTGCCTGGTTCGCACCCCAAACGGAAAGAGGCACAACGGAAAGAGCGTTGAGGCTGAAGCCTTTAGCCAGGGCCGCCTCTGCAACACCCGGCTCACTGCCAAGGCAAACTTAGCCCCTAACAATCACCCCTGGGTTTGCCGGATGCACGACCGGTTCCTTCGCGCGCAGGGCATAGGCGCGCATCACGGCGCGGTAGCCGGAAAAGGCATAACCCTCGTTCAGCGCCAGCCATTCCGCGCGGCCGGCCCGGTAGACGGAAGGCAGCACATACCATGGCAGATGCGGCTGCTTGTGGTGGACGAGGTGGAAGTTGTTGTTGAGGAACAGTAACGCGATGCGGGAGTGCTCGACGATCACCGTTCGCGCGTCCACCGCCTCGGCCCAGCGATGCTCGCAAAACGCACGCAGGCCGAGCACCGCCATCGCCAGATAGACCGCGCCGAGATAGGCCGCGAGCGGCATCGCGAACACGAAGTGGATCAAGGCCAGTGCTGGGGCGAGACCCAGCGCGTGGAACGCCCAGGCCGCGCCCCAGCCGCGCGCTTCGGCGCCACGCAGGCGCCGGGCGAGGCGGGCCTCACCCAGCAGGAACCGCGACGTGGCAAGCGCGGGGCCGATCAGGATCCGCCCGGCGAGCGCGGCGTTCATGGCAAGCAGCAGGCGCAGCGCGCGTGGCAGTCGGCGGTAGTCTTCTGCCGCGAGATAATAGCTCTCCGGGTCGTCGTAGGGATCGGTGATCTGGCTGTCGACGTGGTGGGCTAGATGGGTGTCGCGGTAGCGGCGATAGGGGATCAAGAGGCCGAGCGGCAGAAATACCAGCGCCTCGTTCCAGCCTTCGCGGCGCGTGGGGTGGCGGTGGATCGCCTCATGCTGCAGCGAGGAATGGAGCACGATCGTTAGCGCAAGGAGCGGGATCGCCAACCATGGCGCGGCGGCATATAGCACTCCGGCGATCATCCACACCGTGTAGCACCCGGCAACGAGCGCCACCGTCTGCCATTCGATTGCCCGCCGCCATTCGACTGCCCGAACGTCCGTCTGCGCTGGAGCGCGCTGAAACTCGGCGTGGGAGTGATCGTTCATCGATTGTGCGAAAGGGCCTAAATAGCAAGGTAACCTTGTCCGAACGAACCGGTGGATATGCAAGGCGACAATGGTGACGCTGCGTTGCATTCGCGCACAAAATGCGCCATTTGTTGATTATAGTCACAAGAAGGCGGATATGGACAAGCGCCAACTAGCCGAAGTGTTTCGTGCGCGGCTGCAAACCGTGTTCGATCGTTCGCGGCTGAGCCAATCCGGCTTTGCCGAGGCTATCGGGATCGACCGCTCGGCGCTTTCGCTGCTGCTTTCGGGGAGGACGGTGCGTCTGCCACGGGTGGAGACGCTGCTGGCGATTGCCGAACGCAACGCCGTCACCATCGACTGGCTGCTCGGTGTGGCGCAGGACGAGGGCGTCACCGGCACGATGCTCTCCAGCGGCTCGATCGAAACCACCGGGGAGGATGGCCAGGAACACGGCGCCAGCCTGCTCATGCGCTGGCATGCCGAAGCAGCGGGCGCCAAGATCCGCTATGTGCCCGCGCGCATTCCCGATCTGCTGCGCACCACCGACGTGATCGCCTGGGAAGCCGCTGCCGCCCACCAGAGCCCGCTCGCGCAAGTGGAGGACGCAGCGTTCCGGCTTGAATACAACCGCGCGGCCGGGACCGACATGGAATGCTGCATGCCGCTGCAGACACTGGAGCAGTTCGCCGCCGGCACGGGCATCTGGAGCGGGCTGCCAAAGTCCGTGCGCCGCGCACAGCTGGATCACATGACCGCACTCATCGACGAACTTTACCCCTCGTTCCGCCTGTTCCTGTTCGATGGGCGCGAGCGCTTCTCTATCCCCTATACGATCTTCGGTTCCACCCGGGTCGCGATCTTTGCCGGGCAGATGTACCTCGTGCTGAGCAGCGCGGAGACGATCCGCACGATGCAGCGCCAGTTCGAAGGCTTGATCCGCCACACCCGGGTACATGCGCATGAGGCCGCGGATTTCGTCCGCGCGCTCGATCTGGGCTAAAGGGGGCATGCGGCGGCTCGCCAGCCTGGCGATGTATCGCGATCCACCGGTGATCGCGGAGGCGACGCGCGAGCTTTGGACCTATGTCGGCGGGCGGCTGCGGGCGGCAGGCCTAGCGGATGTGCCCGAAGCGTTGGACGAGGGCCTAGCCCACGACGCCGCCTGGCGCGATCCGCGCCTGCTGCTCGCGCAGACTTGCGGCTATCCCTTTATGACGCAGCTGCGCGGCCAGGTGCGCATGGTGGCAACGCCGGTCTATGATGATCCGGGTTGCAAGGGCGCGCTTAACGGCAGCTTCGTGATCGTGCAGGCTAACACAGCGATCGCGTCGGTGGATCAGCTGCGCAGCAGCGTGGCCGCGATCAACGACCGCGCAAGCAATTCGGGGATGAACCTCCTGCGCCATACGGTCGCGCCCCATGCGGTGGATCGCCACTTCTTCGCCCAAGTGCTGGAAAGCGGCAGCCATCGGGCCAGCCTTGCGCTGGTAGCCCAGGGCAAAGCAGACGTGGCGGCCATCGACTGCGTGACCTTCGGCAATCTCGCCCGGTTTGCGCCCGAACTGGTCGCGGGGGTGCGAATTCTGACTGAAACCGCAAAGACCCCGGGCCTGCCGCTGATCACCCGCGCGGGCGCGAGCGAAGACGAGGTTGCGATGCTGCGAACCGCGCTGAACGATTTGGCGAACGACCCGGCGGCCGCGCCGCTGCGCGCTGCGCTGGGCCTCAAGGGGTTCATGGTGCTGGCGGAGAGCGCCTATGACGCAGTTCTGGAGCTGGAACGGGACGCTGTAGCGATGGGTTATCCCGCGCTGGCCTGAAAGGGCCACAATGCCGGGGGAAATGGTGCTGCTGGGGAGGATTGAACTCCCGACCTCAGCCTTACCAAGG
>CANEVG010000416.1 GCA_947442095.1 Sphingomonadaceae bacterium | reverse complement strand
GTCGCGGCTCGGCTGTCGAGGCAGCTCAAGCTGTTAGCTTTTGTCGGCCAGCTTACGCGGCTTCATTCGCATGGCTGCATCAACCAATCCGTAAAGACTTGGCGGTAAAGATCCCGTATGCTCATGCCCGGCTCCATTGCAGAAACACCGCAGGCCGATCCCTCCGTTTCCCAGGATTCGGGCGGCGGGATACGCCCCCTGCCGGTCGAACAGTTTTGGCGGCTTCGGCGGCAATTGCCGCGCATGTACCTCATCCTCGCGATGAATGCGGCCACGCTGGCCTATACGCATTACCGCCTCGCCCCAACCTGGCTCACGGTCTATGTCGCGGGTGTGCTGATCGCGATCTGCGGCTTGCGGCTGATAGAATGGCTCCGGCCAATCGATGCGGCGCGGATTACAAGCGAATTTGCCACGCGCATTTTGCGCCGGACAGAGGTTCTTGCCTCCACGCTCTCGGTCGCGTTTGTCTCGTGGGCAATGCTGCTTGATCAGTATGGCGGAGCGAACGAGCATGGCCATGTCACCGTGTTCGTGGCGATAACCGTGATGGGCTGCATCTTCTGCCTCACCTATCTGCCGCGAGCCGCGCATATCGTGTGTTTTGTCGTGCTCGGCGTATTTCTGACTTATTGTATTGCCCGCGGCACCTTCACGCTCACCGCGATGGCTTTCAATATCATGATGGTTGGGATCGTGGTGCTGTCCGTTCTCAGCGATTCCTACAACTCGTTCACGACAGTCCTTGAATCCCGCGTTGCGCTGCAAAATGAACGATCACAGGCCCAGCGTCTGGCTGAAGAGAACGCATGGCTCGCACATTCCGACGCGCTGACCGGACTGCCGAACCGGCGCTTCTTCTTTGCGCGGCTCGATGCCATGCTGGCACGAACCGACCGGGCGAACCCATTCTGCATCGGCGTGTTCGATCTCGACCGGTTCAAGCCGATAAATGACATGCATGGGCACGCACAGGGTGACCGGTTGCTGCAGTTTATCGGAGAGAGACTGCAAGGCGCCTGCGGGCCGGATGCGATCATCGCGCGGCTCGGCGGAGACGAGTTTGGTCTGATCATCGAAGGCTCGCTCGATGATGCCGAAAAGCTGGGCAAATGGGTGTGCAATCTGGTTCAGGCACCCGTGCCGCTAGGCGATAGCGTGGTCTCGCTCGGCTGTTCGGGCGGGCTTGCCTCATGGCCTGAAGCCGGCACCACGGCGCACGACCTGTTCGACCGGGCCGACTTTGCGCTCTACCACGCCAAGAAGGCCCGGCGCGGGGACATGGTGCGCTTCTCAGCCGAGCTTGAACATATCATCCGCTCAGAACAGGCCCTGGAAGCGGCGCTGCAAAGCGCCGATTTAATGCGCGAGTTGACCATGGTATACCAGCCCATCGTGCGTACCCGGTCGATGGCCACGATCGGTATCGAGGCGCTGGCCCGGTGGCATTCGCCGCAAGTCGGTGCCGTGCCAGCCGAACAACTGTTTGCCACGGCCGAACGCCTGGGCATGGCGCGCACGGTCACGCTTGAGCTGTTTGGCCGTGTGCTTGGCGACTTCGCGCATTGGCCCAAAGGCATGCGGCTCTCGTTCAACCTGGCCCCGACTGATGTGGCCGATCCCGAAACCGTCACGGCGCTGCTCAATCAAATCGCGGCATCCGGGGTCGACGCAAGGCGACTGATCTTCGAAATCACCGAAACCTCGTTGTTCGGGGATTTCGATCTGGCCCGCTCCTCGCTCAAGCGGCTCCGGGGCTGCGGCGCGCGCATCGCGCTGGATGATTTCGGGACAGGCTACTCCAGCCTCAGCACCCTGCACATGCTACCCATCGATATCGTCAAGATCGACCGCACATTTGCCGCCCGGCTTGATGATGCAGACGGACGGCGCCTGGTCAGGGCCATTTTCAACCTGACCCGCTCGCTCAACCTCGAATGCGTGATCGAAGGCATCGAGACCGAGATGCAGCTCATGGAAGTGACGCTGGCCGGCTTCGACTACGCGCAGGGCTATTTCATCGAACGACCGCTGGAGCTGAAATCGGTGCTGGCAGGGCTGAAAGCGCGCAAAGAAGCGGCCGCAACCGCGGCCTGACGGCTCAGATCTCCGAATCCGCCAGCACGGCGGCCCGTAGTTCGGCAATGCCCATTTTCAGTTCCGACGATGTCACGTGGATCTTGGGAAAGGCCGCCGTGCGTTTGCGCGCGGCCGTTTCGGTCGCGGCCACCACTGCAGCCAGTTCGCTCGCCTTGATCTTGTCCGCCTTGGTCAGCACCACGCGGTAGCCAACAGCGGCCTCGTCCAGCATTTGCATCATGTCATCGTCGACAGGCTTCAGGCCGTGGCGCGCATCCACGAGCAGCAGCGTGCGTTTCAGCACCACGCGCCCGCGCAGGAAATCGCGCACCAACCGCCGCCACTTCTCGGTAACCGAGGGCGGTGCCTTGGCAAAGCCATAGCCGGGCATGTCGACCAGCCGCAGCGAGATCGGATCGCCCACTTCAAAGAAATTGAGCTCCTGCGTGCGCCCTGGCGTGACGGATGTGCGCGCAATCGACTTGCGGCCAGTGAGCGCATTGAGCAGCGAGGATTTGCCCACATTCGAGCGCCCGGCAAAGGCGATCTCGGGCACCTCGGGATCGGGCAGGAACTTGAGCGCGGGCGCCGATTTCAGGAATTCGATTGGGCCGGCAAACAGAACCCGCGCGCGCTCTTCCAGCTCGGCCTGCCCCACCGCTTCTGCAGCCGCTTCTGCAGCCGCTTCGGCTTCCAGTTCGGCGGTCATCGCGTTTTCGGCTTGCTCGGAGTTCCAGCAGCCTTCTGGTCCTGGACGGCCTTCTTTTCACGCGCGGCAACCCGGTCGATGTCGAGCTGGTCCTTGCTCGCCTGCGCCTTCAGCTGCGGGTGCTTGCTGTAGAGATACTTCTGCTGCGCAATGGTGAGCACGTTCGAGGTGATCCAGTAGATCAGCAGGCCTGCCGCAAACGGGGCCATCACGAACATCATCATCCACGGCATCAGGCTCATCACCTGCTGCTGCGCCGGGTCCATCGCGGCAGGCT
>CANEVG010000415.1 GCA_947442095.1 Sphingomonadaceae bacterium | reverse complement strand
GCAGGAGAGGCATTGATCTGGTCGCAGCCTGCCAGCAGCAGCCCCGCGCCGCCTACCAGCGCATGGCGGCGGGTTATGAGGCTGGAGGGTGGGCCAGAGCGCGGAGATGGGGGCATGATCTGGCTCACTTGGCCTTCTCCTGCGGCAATCTGTCGTCTGGAAGGCGGTACCAGCCCGTGATGATCGAGCGAAGTTCGTTGAACGGCCCGGCCAGCAAGACCGCGAGCAGATGCACCGCAATGAACGCTGTAAACCCTGCCGCGCACAGGAAATGGATCGAGCGCGCCGATGGCCGCCCGCCAAACACCGTGACGAGCCAGGGCCAGGCCGCGTTGATCATGGGCGACATGGTGAGGCCGGTCAGGATCACCAGAGGGATCAGCACGAACAGCACGCCGAGATAGGCGATCTTCTGAAGCGGATTATAAGCGCGCGCGGCCTCGCCCGTAGGAAAGCGCAGCCGCGCGTGCTGCTTGATGTCATGCCACAGGTGCCTCGGGCTGCATTCTTCGCGCTTCAGCCCGAGATCGCGGCGCATATGGCCTGAAGCCCAGCCATAAAGCTGGAAAGCCACGGCGCTGATCACCAACAGCCAGGCAAAGAAGAAATGCCATTGCCGCGCCGCTGCCAGATTGTAGCTCGAAGGGATCGTCACCAAGGGGGGGAAAGCCTCGGACGCCCCTTGCGCATAGCCCAGCACGCCCGTTGTGGCGATCTCGAAACCCCAAAGCGAGAGGAAACCCGCCGTGCCGCGGTGCCCGATCACCAGCCAGGCCGTATCGAGGTTCGCGCCATATTCCCCCCAATAGAGCCGGGGATGGGCGTTGAAGATCATCAGCCCGCTCATCAGCATGGCGAAAATGCTCAGCGCATTGATCCAGTGCCAGATGCGCACCGGTAGCTTCGTGCGATAGATCAGCGGACCGTCCCGGTCGTTGCCGGGCGTCTCGCGGCCTGTCGGCGCTGGCTCGGCATCGCGTGTCGCCATCTCGTCCACTCCCGCTGGTCAAGCCTCGATATCGACCACCATGCCCTATCGCCGGAAAAGGACAAGTGTTACAGCGCGGCGCTAGTTGATTTATCCGCGGGCCACGGCAATCAGATCGCGCCGTGTGAAGCGCCGTTCCTCTGCAGCCTGCCAGCACGCGCGCGGCACGGGCGCGAGCGCCTGCAGCCCGGCGCGCAGGATCCATAGCGCCTTGCGTTTGCCGCTCACCACCGTGCGGCTGTCCCACGCACGTGCCCCGCGCCCCGCCACATCGCGCGCGATGTCGCCATAGATCCCCGCTGCCGCCAAAATCGCCCAGCGCTGGCGCAGCCGCAGCCGCTTGGCCCCGATCCGGGCAGAGCTTTCATAGGCTCCCGCCAGCGCGCAAAGCCGCTGCGCGACCGAGGCTAGCGCCTCGCGGTAGGGCGGCTTCATCTGCTCGCCCGGCGGCAAGTCCGCCTCCGCCAGCCACTCGGCCGGCAGATAGCACCGCTCTGCCGTATCATCTTCAGCGAGGTCGCGCGCGATGTTGGCGAGTTGGAACGCCAGACCCAGATCGCAGGCCCGGTCGAGTGTGTCCTCGTCCTTGGGATCGGTGCCCATCACGACCGCCATCATCACGCCCACCGCGCCGGCCACGTGCCAGCAATAGCGCATGAGGTCCGCCTCGCTGCGCGGCTGCCAATCGGCGGCATCCAGCGCGAAGCCTTCGATCACCGCATCCGCCATGGCCAGCGTCAGCCCGGTCTCGCGCGCGACAACGCCCAGCGCATCGAACGCCGGCTCGCCCGTCGGTAGCCCGGCAAAGGCCAATGCCGTCTTGGTTCGGATCATCGTAAGGCGCTCTTGCGCGCCGCTTTGATCACCAAGTGCACCGCCATGGTCCTGCGCATCGGCAATGTCGTCGCAGCGCCGACACCACGCGTAGAGCAGCCACACCCGCTCGCGCGTTGTCCGGTCGAACAGCCGGCTTGCCGCAGCAAAGCTCTTGGAGCCCTTGCGAATGGATTCGCCCGCGGCGGCGACAATCTGCAGCCGGTCAACGCGCGCGGGGTGGGCGGTCATGGGTGTTTTCGCATCCGCGTCACAGCTGATGCGCCTTCATCTGGATGATCGGCGTGTGCGGCACATAAGCCGTCATCCGCGCCAGCAGAACGTCAAGGTCCTGTTCTGCAAGAAGTATTGCGGCATGAACAGGCCGCACGAAACCCACGTCAGTCATATGCTGCGCGAACGCCAGCAAGTGGTCATAAAAGCTGAAGGCATTGAGCAGCCCGACCGGCTTGCTGTGATAGCCCAGCTGCGCCCAGCTTACCGCTTCCCACAACTCGTCCATCGTGCCGACCCCGCCGGGCAGGGTCAAGAACCCGTCCGATAGGTCGGTGAAGGCCTGCTTTCGCTCGTGCATGGTCTGCACCACGGTCAGGCTGGTGCACTCGTTGTTGGCAACTTCGGCATCGGCCAGCGCCTGTGGGATCACCCCGATCACCTCGCCGCCCGCCTCCAGCGCGCCGCCTGCCACTGCGCCCATCAGCCCGAGCCGCCCACCGCCGTAGACCACGCCGATCCCGCGCTCCGCGAGGTTTCGCCCGACATCGCGCGCCAGCGCCGCATAGCGCTCATCGGCCGGAGAGCCCGACCCGCAATAGACCGCGATGCGCTTCATAGCTCGGCCTGACACACGGCATCTGCCAGCTTGCGCTCGAGGCTGCCCGGCTTGGTATCCGCAAACAGCCGCGCCGCACCCGGCAGCACGGCCACAACCTCGGCGCCGCTGCGCTTGATCGAGGTGGTCATCATCTCGCGGGCTGCACGGCGCGCGCAAACACATTCCATGACGGCGCTGTCGCCTACCTGATTGGCGGCACGGAGCGGGCTCCTTTCGGTATTGCGCGTGATCATGGTCACCGATCGCACTTTGCCCTCGGCGCCCTCGCGCACCCTGATCGTTTCCGGCAGATAGGAAAACTGGGTTGGCCCCGGTTCAAGGACGAACACCTCGCTCGCGCCGCCGCCGTTTCTACCGATGCCAGCGCGAGAAGAAGCGAGTTCATTGCAGCAGATCCTCAATCATCAGCTTCGCCGTTGCCTTTGCGCTTCCCACCACACCGGGAAT
>CANEVG010000414.1 GCA_947442095.1 Sphingomonadaceae bacterium | reverse complement strand
CTGCGACGTGGCGGTGACAGCAGCAGTAGACAAAGGGGCGGCCGACCGGGGGGGCAACGAGCCGGGGTAGATGCGCGGCGGAATAGGCCGCACAGGGAACCCAGATGCCCACAACGGGTTATGAACCTGTGCCGCATAAGCTGCCACAGGAACACCCATGACCATTATGCTGACCTCGCTCCCCTATGCCGATACCGCGCTTGCTCCGGTGATTTCGGCGGCCACCCTCCAGACGCATCACGGCCTGCATCACCGGGCCTATGTCGACAATGTCAACGCCGCGATCAAGGGCGGTCCGCACGCGATCGCCAGTCTGGCCACGATCATTTCGGCCGCGGATGCCGTGCAGGATCATAAGCTGTTCAACGACGCTGCGCAGGCCTGGAACCACGGCTTCTACTGGTTCAGCCTTTGTGCTGGTCAGCAGGAGCCCGATGCTGGTCTTGCGGCTGCGATTGAACGCGATTTCGGCTCGCTGGCCCTGCTCAAGGAAGAGCTGGTGGCGCAGGGTATGGCGCATTTCGGTTCGGGCTGGGTGTGGCTGGTGCGGCGCGGCACCGCGCTTTCGGTCGAGCAGACGCACGACGCGGCAAGTTTTGCTGTAGCCGGTCCGGGCGGCGATGCGGTTCCGCTGCTGGTGGTCGATCTGTGGGAGCACGCCTACTATCTGGACTACCGCAATGTCCGCAAGAACCACCTCAAGCAAGTGATCGGCGGCCACCTGAATTGGGCCTTCGCGAGCGAAAACTTCGCGCGCAACGCCGCGTGGGTCTATCCAGATTTTATCTAATGAGACCTATGCGCGGGTGGGCGCGGCGCACTGACACGCATTGTTTTTCTACATTTCTGGGGCAGTTGGTCTACAGTGGGGCTGCCCTGATCAGAGCGGCGATGGCCTTCATGCGTGAACCGCAAGAATGGTCATGGTGCGCTTGAGGTTGTAGGCGATAGCGGTGCGGCGGACTTGGATGGCGGCTTTGGCGAGACCTCGCCGCCGCATTCGGCTTAGGCAATAGCAGTGCTTCCATGTCCCGAAGGTCTTTTCGATCCGGTCGGGCACGCGGCGGATCGGCTGGTGCTATTCATGAAGCTTGCGCAGACCCGGCCTCTTCGCGGCGCCACATGGCGGCGGTGACGAGCCGGGCATATCCGCCTGTGTATCGTGTTCGGCAACGCTGCGGCAAACGGCGCAAGCCAGGTCTCGAGTTCGCTCCCCCAGCCCGATTCCATCGCCAGCCTCCACAAAAGCTGGCTCTCCTTCAATCGGTCATTTTGTCCGTCGGAATCCCAAAAATCAAACTTCTGCTTAAGTCGGGATAGGCGCTGTCGGCAAACACCTCGCCGGGATTGTCGGGCAAAGCTTCAGGGCCTGCTTTGCCGTCATGGATACTGGCGGATGTGATCGACACTGCCTCGACCAAGGCCTTATCGGCATCGGCGCCAATATGGGCGTTGAAGCCGCGGACCGCCCGCTTTCCCTTGTGCTCTACCCTGCGCGCATCATCATCGTCCTCACTGATGGGGGCAATGATGGTGGCATCAACCAGCGTACCGGTCTTGATCGTCACCGCCTGTGATTTGAGCTGTGCGATCACCGGTTCAAACCGCGACCAGCAGACTGCGATACGTGGCGAGGGCGGCCCGCTCGGGCTTCGCTTCAGTTGCAGAAAAATCTGCAAAAGCGCCGAACGACGAGATCGTTTGATCACGCCCTGCAAAGCCAAACTGCTCTTGACCTATCGAACGGTGCGCCACCGGCTGCTTTCCTGCTCCCAAAGCGCAGAGAATCAGCAATCAACGCGCCTGTCCACGCCCACCTGCCCAAAGGTTTCCTAAACAATCCCGGTTACGCGCGTGAGGCCTAGCTGGCTGCCGCGGCTACCTGGCGGCCCACCGCTATGGCGGGGCGCTGCGCGTAGTGATGTTCTGGAGCGGAAAGGCTCGGCCGAACGCTGGCAAGGCCGCCTAGGCGTCTGGTGCGCGGTTTGAGCGTGCGGGTTTGACTTTCAGGCTGCGCGCAGTCCGGTAACGCCCTTGGCTCCGCGATCCTGCGCAGAGAGGCCATCGAACATCGCATCGATGATCCGGGCCAGCTTCTCCTCGCTGAGCCGGTCCATCATGCCCTTCATCAGCCCGATATTGCAGTACGGATGCACCATCTGGTTGATCAGACTGATGGTCATGTCGATTTCGAGCCCGGCAAAGAACCCGTCGGCCATCGCTTCGCCGACAAGCATACCAAGATAATGGTCCGCCAGATCGACGTAGCTGCGAACCGTCTCGAAATGGTCGTTGCCCAGTTCGATGTACATTTCGTGCGCCACCGGGTCGGCCCGATAGGCATCGCGCATCATCACGAAACGGCGAGCAAAGAATTCATACATCTTGCGCCGCGGGGGCAGATCGCTGCCAACGACCTCTTCCATGATCTCCACCTTGGGGCGGAACCAGTAGTCCGCCACGGCTTCGAGCAAGGCTTCCTTGCTTTCAAAATAGCGCTGGACATTGGCGGGTGACATGCCCGCTCGCAAAGCGATTTCCTGCATGGTCAGGGCCTGTCCGCCGCGTTCTTCGATGAGTGCGCAGGCGACTTCGACCAGACGCGCCCGACCAGTCTCGATATCGTTTTGTGGGCGTGCCATGCTAGGGTCCTGTCGACGGGAACGGCTAAATGCCTGTTTAGGTGTTCATGCGGCGGGTTTCAATCGAGCCGGGTGGAAATGATGCACATGCAAGCCCTGCGGGAGAACGAAAGACCATGATCGTACCCCTGCCCGTCGGCCGCGCCGGTGCCGCAGCCTTGATGGCGCTGCTTGCTCCGCTGGCAGGCTGCGCTGCACCCGGGAGCAGTGGGCGTGTATCAGGCGCAGCGCCAGTCCTGGCTCCGGTCGAGGTGGCCGTGCTTGCCTTCAACGATTTTCACGGCAATCTCGAACCGCCGCGCCAGGCCGTTGCGGCGCCCGACGGACAGGGCGGCACAGTGCAGGTGCCAGCGGGCGGCGCAGCGTGGCTGGCAAGCGCGCTCGATGACTTGCGCGCGCGGCACCCGTATTCGCTGACCGTGTCGGCGGGGGACCTCACCAGCGCCTCGCCGCTCGCCTCCTCGCTGTTTCTCGATGAGCCGACCGTGGAAGCGAT
>CANEVG010000413.1 GCA_947442095.1 Sphingomonadaceae bacterium | reverse complement strand
GCGCTTACCTCGACCGGCTGACTAGGGACGAGATTTTCAATTCCACCCGGGCTGAGCGCTATCTGCTGCTGGCGCGCGATCTGCCGGGTTACAATGTGCAGCTGACCTTACGCCCTGCCGGAACCGCGCCGGGCGATCTGATCGGTGAAGTGACCGTGCTTCGCCAGCCCTTTATCGCGGATCTTTCCATCCAGAACCTCGCTGCGGCGGGGACCGGGCGATGGGGTGGGCAGCTTCGCGCGCAAGTCTTCGGGCTGACTGGCGAAGGGGACGCCACGTCGCTCTCGTACTATTCCACCGCAGACTTTCGCGAGCAGCGCATCCTGCAGGCAAGCCATGAGTTTCGCCCGGGGCATGAGGGGCTGATCCTGGGCGGGTCATTCACTTATGCCTGGACCAAGCCCGATATCGGCCCGAGCCCCGCGCCGCTGGAAGCGCGGACCTTGCTGGCGAGCCTTTATGGCCGCTATCCGCTGATCCGCACCCAAGGCCGCAATCTTTGGGCGGGCGCGGGTTTCGATCTGCTCAATCAGGACACCACGCTGATCGCCCCACTCAGCCGCGACCGGCTGCGGTTGCTTTGGGTACGGCTGGATTTCGACAGCGTTGATCTGACCCAGGCAGAACCTGCGTGGCGGCTCAACGCCTCGCTTGAACTGCGGCAAGGGCTTTCGGGACTAGGGGCGTCGCAGGGCTGTTTTGGTATGGCCTGTGCGGGGCGGGTGCCCACCAGCCGGTTCGATGCCACGCCTGCAGCCGCGGTGGTGCGAGGCGAAGCCAACTTTGAGCGGGCGCTTGGCCGGTTTGCTCTCTCGCTTAATCCGCGCGCGCAATATGCCTTCCGCAAGGTGCTGGGGTATGAGGCGTTCGCACCGGGCAACTACACGATCGGGCGCGGCTATGATCCGGGCGTGGTCCTTGGTGACAGCGGCGTTGGCTTGGCGGCCGAACTGCGCGGTCCGCGCATGCCAATCGGGCGCGGAAACGGCCCGCTGCTACAGCCGTTCGCCTTTGCCGATGCGGCCTGGGCGTGGGACCGGGGCGCGGGCAAGGCGCAGCGGCTGACCTCGGTCGGTGGCGGCATGCGCATGGAGCTTGGCAACCGGTTCCGGCTCGACACGACATTCGCGGTGCCGCTCGACCGCACCGGACTGACGGCTCGCAAGCCCGCGCCGCGCCTGCTGGTGACCCTGACCACTCGTCTGCTGCCGTGGGGAGGCCAATAATGCGCAGCACTGGTTTGATGAATGGCCGCCTGACGAATGCCTCGCTGCTGGCCATCGCCGCCATGCTGGTGAATGCACCGGCATCGGTGCAGGCCCAATCATTCGACGCGGTGCCGACGCTGGTGGCAGGGGGAGCCACTATCACTCAGGCTCCAAACCTCACGACTGTCGAAGTCACCCTCCCCAGTGCGGTGATCAACTGGGTGCCCAACGCTGCAGTTGGCAGTGGGCCAATAAACTTTCAGCCGGTGGGCACGACTGCCCTCTTCACTAGCCGCGATGAGCCGACTTATGCTGTGCTCAACCGGATTCAGCCGACGAGTGCGGGCCGCCCGGTCGTGTTCAACGGCACGGTCATCTCCCAGGTGGAGAACCGCATCTCCGGTACGATCTCGCGCGGGGGAACGCTGTTCTTTTATAGCCCGGGTGGCATTATCGTCGGACCGACCGGGGTGTTCAACGTAGGCAACCTTGCTCTAACGGCTTCCGATGTTCCCTACAATGCATCGACCGGCAGCTTTGGAACTCTGGGTCAATTCAGTTTCTTGCCGGCCAATGCAGGCAGTTCGGTCGAGATACAGGCAGGTGCGCAGATCACCGCCGGGCCGTTTGCATCCTATGTAGCGCTGGTTGCCCCCAAGGTGGTCAACTCGGGCACAATCACGGCGGATGGAGCAACCGTGCTGGTCGCGGCCGATGCCTCCACCATCACATTCCGGCCCAATGGGCTGTACGATATTCAGATCGATCAGGGCACCAGCGCGACCGGCGAAGTCGTGACCAACGACGGCACGATCACAGGCTCGGCAGGAACTGTGAATTCGGCGCACCGGGTCTACATGGTGGCCGTGCCCCGCAACGATGCCATCACCATGGCCATCAAGAGCGGGAGCGCGCTCGGCTTCGACATCGCGCAGGCAGCGCTCGTAGAAGAGAACGCAATTGTCCTTTCGGCCGGGTACGACGTTCAGGACGGGCAGATAGCAGCGACCCGTCAGGCGCCGCAGATCAATCTGTTTAGCGCCGCTGATACCGACCTCGAGATCGGCGCAATCAATGCCACTTCGCAGGTCACCGGTAAGGCGACCGGGCAGGCCGCGTTAACGGTCGCGGGCGGCAACACCGCCGAATTCGCATCCAACCTGCTTCTTTTCGGTGTGGGCGAACCAGGATCAACCGGCGCGGACGGTGCGTTCATCAGCGTGGCGGGCGTTGGATCGGTCCTCGATATCACAGGTGATCTTTCGGTCACGGCGCTAGATGTGGGCCATGTCACCTCGGGCGTTTTCAGCGACAGCGGCAAGGCCCGCATCGTGGTTGACCGCGGCAGCCTGGCGGTTGGCGGGACGGCCGTGATCGATGCCAGCCGCGCGCCGCTGGTTGAGGTAGATGCGCTTGGCGGGCAGGCGAGCCTGATTGCGCGGAACGGTGCAGCAGTCCAGATCGGCGGCGATCTTGTGCTCAATGCCACTGGAGCCGGAAAGAGCGCTACGGACTCATCTCCATCCGGCCCGACCACCGGCACTGGCGGAAATGCAAAGCTGGCCTTCGAAAGCGGTGCCAATCTAACCATTGACGGCAACCTGATCGTTCAAGCGAGCGGTCTCGGCGGTGGTTCGACCGAGAACGGTCTTGCCGGAAATAACGGGTTCGGCGGCAACGCAATCATCGAGGGACTGGCTGGCGCCGGCACGATGACGGTGACGGGCACGACCTTGCTTGAGGCTACAGGTGTTGGCGGGGATGGTCAGTACTGTTTCTCCTGCACGATTGAAGGCGGCATCGGTTCGGGCGGCGGCGCCGGGATTACGGCTGCCTCCGGCGCGCAGTTTGCGTTTGGCGGCGCGCTCACTGTCAATGCCTCCGGGCTTGGCGGCGCCGCGACGCTCGATGGCGGGAAGGATGGCGGCGGCGCGTTTGGCG
>CANEVG010000412.1 GCA_947442095.1 Sphingomonadaceae bacterium | reverse complement strand
TTCTTCGGCCAGCGCCTTTTTCGCGCTCGCGGCAGCGCCGTAAGGTGCGGGGTTGGCCATGCCTGCCATATCTAGAACCGACTGGTTAATTCAGGGTTAGAAACCGCGTGGTTCACAGGAAAACTCCCGGTCGGAACGGCGCTTTTCGCAGCATGCCGCAGCCCGGATCAGCCGGACTTGGGCGCGCCCTGCCTGCCGCCCGGCCCCAAGGGCGGATCGCCCACATGCCGGGCCAGAATGAGCCCAGCCACCATCAGTGATATCACAAGCATGCGCAGCGTGAAATCAAAAGGCAAAAGTACGCTGAACCCCGCAAGCAGCAGCCCCGCGACAAACCGGTCGGTCAGCCACCAGGTCCACGCCTCACCCGGCTGCAATCGCCAGAGCAAGCGCAGCAGCAGGAACAGTACGACCGGCGCGTACCAGGCCATGCCCCACGGCACGCCAGCGACGGCGGGGATCTCGCTGCGCCAGGCGCAAACCGTGATCAGCATGGCATCGAGACCCCATTCCGCCGTGATATCGAGCGGAGCCCGTCCCGACCATGCAAGCAGCGAATCCCGCTCGACCCGCGCCAGCAGCCCGGCCACCTGCTGGACCAGCCAGGCCAGCGCGAGGAGTGCGAAACCGACGCCGGGCCATCCGAACCAGCCCGCCCCAACACCCAGCAGTGCGGTAATGGCTGCCGCCAGCGCGATCACATAGGGCCGTGTTCCGGCATGGAGCAGCGCCGGGCCGAGCCGCCGCACGATACTGGCTGCGATCCACAATCCGGGCGAGCGCAAGTGCGCACCGGCAGTGTGCAGCCGCACCCAGCCCGGTTCAGCGCGGTGGGCTTCGGCCTCGTCACGGATCAGGCGCCATCGGCCCTGATCGAGCAGGACGGCGGGAAGCTCGCGCTGGATCAGCCGGGCCTGCACCGCAAGGCGCAAGAGCGAGGAGCCCGGGCTCCAGTCACTGGGCAAATCGCCCAGGCCCGCCACGAGCTTGCCCGGGAGCAGCATGGCGCCCGCGTTGGCACTGTTGATGTCGATCCGTTCGAACCCGGCGACAAGCCCGGTTTCGACCGGCAGGGTCAGGATCACCGGCCCCTCGCCGAGCATGCGCAAGGCATCTTCGGGCATGGCGAGCAGGCCCTCACCCAGCACCAGCAACTCGTCCTCCGGCGAGACCAGCGGAGCCAGCGCTCGGGCCGAGGCGATCACATGAAACCGCGCGCCGCCCGCCTCGGCCGCGTGCTGCAGCGCCACCAGATCGCCGGTAAGGGTTTCAGCCAGGACGACAATGCGCGCACAGCCAAGAGCCCTGGCAAGGCCAAGCTGGTGGCGCAGTATCGAGCGGCCGCCGATCGGCAGCAGGCCGCGCAAGGCCTGAGGCTCGCCAACCACGGCGTCCATCAACGACAGCAATGCGACCCGCAAGCCTAGCGACCTCCTTGTTTTGCCGCAGTGTAGGACGAGCAAACCCCGCTGCCAAGCGCAGCGACCACAGGAGTATGAATCGATGGGGTTAATGCGCCGAAACGCACCCGCAGAGACAGGCGCTGGAGAGCCTTCAGCCAGTTGGTTCGATCGAATCGAGCAATTTGGCAATGCGGCGCTGGATTGTGGGATCGCCGGGTGCGGACTGGCGCGCCTGTTCGGCCAGTGTCACAAGGTCAGCGGCATGGAAGGTGGCAGCAAGGCTTTCGAGCCGCATGGCCGCCATTTCCCAGTTGCCGTCGCACCGGGCACGGCCCAGCAGATCAAGCTGGCGGCGCGCGCTCTCCACGAATGCCGCGCGCAATTCGCGGAACAGCGCCGGATCATCGCCAGTCGCCGCAGCCAAGTGAGCATCGATCGCATCGCCAAGATAAGCCATGGACATGCAAATATCCGCAAACAGGTTAAGCTGCCTTTAAGCCACCCCCCAAACTGTGTTAGGCATTCCGACATGGCTGGGGGCAGAAAGATAATCGCCATCGAAGGGATGGCCGAAAGTGAGAGCGCCGACGATCAATCGGCAGCGGAAACCGTGCGGCTGGGCAAGCTTCTGACAGCTGACCCGGGCCTTGACGAAGCCGGCTCAGCACTGCCCCTTCCCGGCAGCGACAGCTTCGGCGAGAGAGGCGCACAAAGTGGCTGGCAGATTGGCACCGCTTCCGCTTCTGAAAGCTGGCCTGAAAGCTGGCCAGAGGCGCACGACGAGGACACCGATCCGCTGCCCACAATCCGCCGCGAATGGCTGGGGCTCATCGTTTCCGGGCTGCTGATTGCGGGCTGGAGCGCCGCTTTTGCTTTCGGCAACCTTGCTGTCCTCACCAGCGCGCAGCCGCTGACCGTGTGGACCGGGCTTGTGTCTGGCTGGTCTACTCCAGTGCTGGTCGTGCTGGTTGCCCTGCTCGTCGTGCGACGCAACAGCCGCCGCGAAGCAGCCCGCTTCGGCGATACGGCGCGGCTGCTGTCTCACGAATCCGAACGGCTTGAACGCCGGCTTGCGGCCATGAACACCGAGCTTTCGCTGGCCCGCGATTTTATCGCCGCACAGTCGCGTGATCTGGAATCGCTCGGCCGGATCGCGGTCGAGCGGATCGGCGGCAGCGCAGACCAGTTGCAGAGCCTGGTTGCAGGCAATGGCGCGGAAGTAGAGCGGATCGGCCAAGTTTCGGATCACGCGCTGGTAAACATGGAAAAGCTGCGCGGTCAGCTCCCCGTGATCGCCAATGCCGCCAAGGATGTGACCAACACGATCGCCAATGCCGGTCGCACCGCGCACGGCCAGCTGGAAGAACTGGCCAGCGGCCTGCGGCGGCTCAATGAGTTCGGCCTCGCGAGCGAGCGGCAAGTGGCGCAAGTGCGCGAGCGGGTAGAAACCGCGATGGTGCTGTTTGAAGCGGCTGCAGCGCGCATTGCCGAAGATAGCCGGACCCAGTTCACCGCGCTTGAGGAAAACGCCGAAGCGCACCGCCAGCGGCTCGATCAGGAAGAAATCGCTGCCCTCGCGGCAATCCGTGCCCGGGCCGAGACCTTGCATGAGGAGCTTGCCAACCAGCGCGCGTCAATTGTCGCAGCCGAGGAAGACACGCTGGCCGCACTGGGTGCCCGGTTTGCCGCCATGCGCGCCGAAAGCGGCGCCTTCAGCCGCACGTTGACCGCTGCGGAGGACACCGCG
>CANEVG010000411.1 GCA_947442095.1 Sphingomonadaceae bacterium | reverse complement strand
TCGCAGGTTCCAACCGTTCCACAACAACTTGCGCGAAATTGGATCCAAAATCGAAACCGAAACCCGCTTCTACATCACCGCGTCAAACGATCGCGCCGACTACCTCGCCACCGTCATGCGGCAGCATCGGGCCATCGAACACAGCCTCCACTGGATCATGGAGATGGTCTTTCGCCATGACGAGGGCGCATCAGCACAGGACACGCTCCAGCCAATTTCGCAACCGTGAAACATGTCGCGCACAACCTTGTGCGACGATCCCCAATTTAAAGATTCCATGCGCCTCAAACGTAAAGTCGCCGCATGGAACGACAAACTCCTTCTCAGCCCAATCGCTCAATGACGAACTCACCCGGTTCCCCTGGTCGCCCCCCGGCCGACCACCCCTCGGTCTACTGCTGCCGTCACTGCCACGTCGCAGGTCACATTGCCCAGCGTTCGCATGAGATCGGGTAGAACTTCCACCGCGACGAGCAGCGCCAGCGGCGCGACCGGCACGCCCATGGCAATCGCGATCGGACCGACCGAGGCGATGAAGCTGATCGTGCCGGGCAGGCTGACCGAGCTGAGCGAGACGAGGATCGCCATGATCCAGCCCGAAACCATCATCGCGGGCGAGAGCGGCACCCCGTACCATTTCGCCACATAGACCACGACCGCAAGGTTCATCGCCGGGCTGGTCGCACGGAACAGCGCCACTGCCAGCGGCATCACGAACTCCGATGTCGCCGGCCGCACCTCCAGCTTGCTGCACGCACCCAGCATGGCCGGCAGCGAGGCGAGCGAGGACTGGGTGGACAGCGCGAAGACCTGAACCGGCACCATCGCGCGCGCAAAGGCGAGCGGCGAAAGCCGCGCCAGCACTGCGGCCACCAGATAGCCCACAACCAGCACGACTGATCCTGTCAGCACCACCACAAGCACATAATGCGCCAGCGCGCCGATGGCCGCCGTCCCGGTCTTGGCCGCGACGGTAAGGCTGAGGGCAAACACGCCCACGGGCGCGGCGGCCAGCACCCAGCCGATCACCACCAGCATGGCCGAGGCCATCGCGGCAAAGAACGTGGCGAGCATTGCGCGCTGGCGCGCCTCGATCCGCGTGCTGGCAAGGGCAAACACCGCCACGAACAGGATCATCGGCAGCATCCGGTCGTTCGCGGCGGCATCGATCACGTTGGTCGGCACGATGGCGCGCAGATATTCCGCAATGCCTGGCAGCGGCCCGGTGGGCGGCGCGGCCAATGTCGCGCGCAGAACGGTGCCAGCATCTCCCGGGATCGGCATCAGCGAGAGCAGCGCCGGTGTCACTGTCAGCGCGATCACGGCGCTGAGGCCCAGCACGACCAGAAACAACCCAAGGCTGCGCCGCGCCAGCACGCCCGCATTGGCGGTGGCAACCACCTGCACCGTCCCGGTAAACAGGAGCGCTGCCACCAGCGGCACGATGGTGGCCTGCAGCGCGCGCAACCAGATGTCGCCAACAGGCTCGGACACCATAAGCACCCCAGGCAGCGCTCCGGGGGCGGAAAAGGCCAGCGCTAGCCCGCCAAACAGCCCAAGCGCCAGCGCACCGAAGGTCCACACTGCAGGCACTTGTGCAATCGGCGGAAGGACAAAGCCCGGGGCGGAGGAAGGCGAAGGGTCGTTAATCGCTTGGTTCATGGATTGGAGATAGTAAGGGTGTAGGGCCATATGGCAATCCGCGCCGCAAGGCGCCGCAGACAAGGACACGTTTCAGCGCATGGGACGCAAATTCTTCGGCACGGACGGGATCCGCGGCCGGACCAACGCCGGGGTCATGACCGCGGCCACTGCCATGAAAGTGGGCCAGGCCGCCGGCACCTATTTCCTGCGCGGCGATCACCGTCACCGCGTGGTGATCGGCAAGGACACGCGCCTTTCGGGCTACATGCTGGAAAATGCGATGACCGCCGGTTTCACCAGCGTCGGCATGGACGTCGTGCTGCTCGGGCCGATGCCGACGCCTGCGGTCGCACTGCTGACGCGCGAAATGCGCGCCGATGTCGGCGTGATGATCTCGGCCAGCCACAACCCGTTTGAGGACAACGGCATCAAGCTGTTCGGCCCGGACGGCTTCAAACTTTCCGACGACGCCGAGCGCGCAATCGAGGCGATGATCGAGCAGGACCTGCCGCTGGCCGATGCGGTCGACGTGGGGCGTGCCCGCCGCATCGAGGATGCACGCGGGCGCTATATCCATGCGGTCAAGGGCTCGCTTCCCCACAACGTCCGGCTCGATGGGCTGCGCATCGTCGTCGATTGCGCCAATGGCGCGGCCTATCACGTCGCGCCCTCGGCGCTGTGGGAGCTCGGCGCAGAGGTTATCGCGATCGGGGTCGAGCCAAACGGCAAGAACATCAACGCCGGGGTCGGCTCCACGCACCTCGATGCGCTGAAATCGCGCGTGCGCGAGGTGCGCGCCGATATCGGCATCGCGCTCGATGGCGACGCAGACCGGCTCATCGTGGTAGATGAAAAGGGCCAGACCGTCGACGGTGACCAGATCATGGCGCTGATAGGCGGGCGGATGCATTCCCTCGGCGCACTGCGCGGCGGCGGCGTGGTCGCCACGGTCATGTCGAACCTCGGGCTCGAGCGCTATCTGAACGGGCTCGGGCTCGATCTGGTGCGCGCCGCAGTGGGCGATCGCTACGTGCTCGAGAAGATGCGCGAAGGCGGCTATAACGTGGGCGGCGAGCAATCGGGCCACATGATCCTGACCGATCACGGCACCACCGGCGACGGCACCGTGGCCGCCCTTCAAGTGCTGGCCGCGCTCGTCGCTTCGGGCAAGCCCGCCAGCGAAATGCTGCATCTGTTCGATCCCGTGCCGCAGCTCCTCAAGAATGTGCGGTTTGCCGGCGGCAAGCCGCTGGAAGCCGCCAGCGTCCAAGCCGTCATCGCCGAAGCGGAAGCGCAGCTCGCCGGACGCGGCCGCCTTGTCATTCGGCCTTCGGGAACCGAACCGGTCATACGCGTGATGGCCGAGGGCGACGATGCGGCAGAAGTCGCGCAAGTGGTCGACACGATCTGCGACGCCGTGCGAAAAGCGGCCTGAAGGAGACTGCCGCCATGCTCGACATGCGCCCTGATTGCGAACGCTGCGGCACCGATCTGCCTGCAGAGGCACCCGGCGCATTCATCTGCT
>CANEVG010000410.1 GCA_947442095.1 Sphingomonadaceae bacterium | reverse complement strand
TCGGGGATCGACGCGGCAGCCACGGCAAAGACCGGCAGATCGGTGCCGGCTTTAAGGGGGGAAGCGGCAACTATCTGCCGGATATACGTATTTACTCTTAGCGTTTCCACGGGGGTTAAAGTTTCGGCCCGCTTGACGTTTTCGCGCGACAAAAGGCCCGCCACGATGGTTAACATAGGGCTTGGAATTATGAATACGGATCGGGCCACATTGCTGGCCGCACAAGTTCCCGCATTGCAGAGGGGGGAAACACACACCGCCTTGATGCAGCGGGCAAGGTCCGTGCTGGGCAGTTTCAGCCCTGCAGGCACGACTTCGCTGCGCGGATCGGACGAACCGCCCACTGCCGGCCTGTTCGATCGCACCGTGGTGCTGGCGCGCGGCGATGCCGGATTGGCTCAAGCAGGCCGGATCACGCGCGGCCATGGCGGCCGCCACGATCTGACCTACACCGATAGCGCCGATCCTGCCGTGCTCGCCGCGCTGATCGCCTGCGCTGCGCCTCCGGGCAGCCCAGTTGCCGCCGATCCCGAAAGCCTTTCGGTGCTTGCGCTGGCAGAACGGCTGGCTGCCAGCGAGATACCCGTGCTCATCAATGGCCCCACTGGCACCGGCAAAGAAGTGCTGAGCCACTACATTCACAAGCGCTCGCCCCGCGCTGCTGCCCCGTTCATTGCCATCAACTGCGCCGCCATGCCCGAAACCATGCTGGAGGCAATGCTGTTCGGCCACCAGAAGGGCGCGTTCACCGGCGCGAATGCCGCTGCCGAAGGCTTCTTCCGCGCCGCGCACGGCGGCACACTGCTGCTGGATGAAATCGCCGAAATGCCGCTTTCGCTCCAAGCCAAGCTGCTGCGCGTGCTGCAGGAAGGCGAAGTCGTGCCCTTGGGCGCGACGAAGCCGGTCAAGGTCGACGTACGCGTGATTGCTTGCGCCAACCGCGATCTGCCCAGCGAAGTCGAAGAGGGGCGCTTCCGCGCCGACTTGTTCTACCGGCTCAACGTGTTCCCGCTGGAGCTGAGCGCCCTGTGCGAACGCCCCGCCGATATTGCCCCGCTCGCCTTTGCGATGATGCTGCGCCACGTGCCTTCTGGCCGCACCCTACCCTGGATCAGCGAAGGCGCGATTGGCATGCTCGAAACCCATGCTTGGCCCGGCAATGTGCGCGAACTGGAAAACGTGGTGCGCCGCGCGCTCCTGCTGGCAGGCGATGCCGCCGAAATCGGCGTGCAGCACATCGCCTTCGACCGCGCCGTGCGCGTCGCCGGTGAAACCGCGCTCGCAGCGCCGATGCAGGCAGGCCAAGGCGGCGTTCGGGGCGTTATCCCCGGCGGCAAGCTGTCCAACATCGTCCAGCTGTCCGAAACCCGCGCCATCCTCGCCGCGCTCGACAGCTGCGGCGGCAGCCGCGTTGCCGCCGCGCGCAAGCTCGGCATTTCGGAACGCACGCTGCGCTACCGTCTCGCCGAATTCCGTGAGAACGGCATCGCCGTGGCGGGTAGCCGGCGATGAGCGGGGTCGGAGGCATCGGGGGCGCTGGTGGCCTCCAGCAGATCATGGCGCTGCGCCAGCAGATCATTGATCGCTCGCAACTGCTCCAGCAGGTCCGCACACCCGGTGCTGGGGCCACCGAAGTCGCGCCCGAAGCGCCAAGCAATGGCTTCACCTCCGCGCTCAAGTCCGCGCTCGATGATGTGAACGCCGTGCAGGGCCGCGCTTCCGCGCTCAGCGAAGGCTATGACAAGGGCGAGGTGACAGACATCGCCAAGGTCATGCTGGCCCGGCAGGAAGCCGGCGTGGCGTTCGAGGCCACGCTCCAAGTGCGCAACAAGCTGCTCTCCGCCTATCAAGACATCATGCGGATGGGGGTCTGATAAATGGCCGATGCCGCAAATCCGAACGCCGGCGCCCCTGCGCCAAGCCTCTCGCTCTTTGCCCCGTTCACCGATCCTGTGGGTGGCAGCATGCTGGCGCGCACTGGCGCCTTCCTTGGTCAGCCGCCAGTGCGCCGCGCCTTGCCGCTGGTTGCCGGGGTTTCCGCAGCAGGTCTCACCGCGCTGCTGTGGCTCGCCATGGCCCCCGCCCCGCAGCGCATTCTTTACAGCGACCTTAGCGACAGCGAGCGCAGCCAGGTTGTCGCCGCGCTGGACAAGGCCGGGCTCGCCTACGCGATCGATAACGCCACCGGCGCGGTCACCGTGGGTGAGAACGACCTCTACAAGGCGCGCATGGTGGCCGCTTCGGATGGCGCGCTCGCCACCCCCGAAACCGGCCCGCAAATGCTCGACAAGCTGCCGATGGGCGCCAGCCGCACGATGGAGGGCGAACGCCTGCTCGCCGCGCGCGAGCGCGAGCTCGAGCTCACCGTCATGCAGATCGACGGCGTCGAAGCCGTGCGCGTCCACTTGGCCGAGCCGGAAAAGTCGGTGTTCGTGCGCGACAACGCCGCGCCAACCGCCTCGGTCATGGTCAAGCTGGCGCGCGGGCGGCAGCTGGCCGACAGCCAGGTCACCGCCATCGTCAATCTGGTCGCCAGTTCGGTCCCCTCGCTCACGGTCGATGCGGTCAAAGTCATCGACCAGCATGGCCGCCTGCTCTCTTCTGCAAGGCCCGGCGATACCGACCGGCTCGATCTGCAGGCGCGGCTGGAGGAGAAGCTGCGCGGGCAGGTGTCCCAGCTCCTCACGCCTATGCTCGGTGAGGGCAATTTCTCCAGCGAGATCCAGGTCGATCTCGATATGGACCAGCTCACGTCCGCGCGCGAAAGCTATGACAAGCAGGGCGTGGTGCGCAGCGAAACCCAGTCCGCCTCGCAATCCGCCGGCGCGAATGGCGCGGTCGGCGTACCCGGCGTGCTTTCGAACACCCCGCCCCCGCCCACCACCGCGCAGCCCGGCCCGCCAGCAGCAGGGGCCGCGCCAGCCGCCGGTGCAGCCCCAGCGCCAGCCCCGTCTGCCAGCAACGGCGAAACCTCGTCGGCGCGGACCTACGAACTCGGCCGCGAAGTGGCGGTCACGAACCAGACCCCCGGTAAGATCAAGCGCCTCTCGGTCGCCGTCGCGCTCAGCCAAGCGATCATGGCCAAAGCCAAGCCCGCCGAAATCGACCAGATCAAGCAGCTCGTCGCTGCCGCAGTCGGTGCCGATCTGGCACGCGGCGATCAGGTCGCGGTCGTGGTGCGCAC
>CANEVG010000409.1 GCA_947442095.1 Sphingomonadaceae bacterium | reverse complement strand
GCACGGAAACCCCGTTGACCAGGGCGTCGAGATAGAAAAGGCCGTCTGCGGCACGGGGCACTTCTGCATGCAGTGGCCCGGCTCCCCCCGCAAAGACCACGAACGATTGAGGCTCGGGCTTTGCTGATGCCGCAAGGACCGCGAACGATTGCGGCTCGGACTGCGCTGATGCTGCAAGGACCGCGAACGACTGCGCATCGGGCTGTGCTGATCGAGGCGACCTATGCAGCCGCGCTCTGCGCGACGGTAGGTTCAAAGTGACCAGTTTAGGAAGATCGAGCGCCGGCGCCGGCTGCGGGACGACGGCCGGGTCATCCCAGACCACATGATAGGCCGGCGTGGCCACCGTGGACACGGACAGCGCAAACTGCGCCAGCAAGTGTTCGGCGATGTTCCATATTCCCGTCACCATCGGCAAGTCCTCTGTTGGCTTGTCGAAGTGTGCACGCAAATCGCTAAATCGCTGTTTCCGGGTATGCTTTCGGCAAAGTTATCGTTGCCTCACAAAGTCCAGCCCGGCATCCTTAACCGTAGTGCTCATCGATCGCCTCCATGCAGGAGGGCGCGAGGACCGGCCCGATGCGACCTGGCTACTAAAGAGCAAAAGACAGGTTGCCCCGCCTCAGGCGATCATGTTGCCTAAATCCAGGGGCCTTTCGGTAGTCAACCCGCTAGGGTCTTGTTTGGGTCACTTTGGACAGGAGACCGGGTGGGACCTACGCTGTGCTCATTTTTAAAATTGATTGAGGAGGCGGGGCCATTTCGGATTTGGTGCAGGCCGCTATTCAGGAAGTCTCCAATTCACCGCGCCTGGCTGCGATATCTCGCGCAACTCCGCGATGGGGGGCGACCACGAGAACACCTCTCAACAGGCGCAGCATGACCTTATGGGTGAGCACACGGAACCGCCCGATCTTGGACGCGCTCGCCAGATCGTTGCGAACAAACAGGAAATAGGGGCCGCTGCGGACGGCGCGATAGCCGTGCTTCCTGCCGATCACGTCCAGAGCATCATTACTATAGAAGAATATATGGTGCCCGCTGTGGCGCGAAAGATAGCCCCATTCGGCGCGCTGGTTGGTGTATTGCTGGGTGCTGCCAAACAGCACTTTCGGCCTGCGAGAAAACAGGGCACCAATTTCCATGTCTGGATCGGTGAAATGTTCGAACACCTCGAACGCAAAAACAACATCCGGCACATCAAAATCAGGCTGCGCGTAGCCTTGTGCGTAAGTTGGCGCGGCATATTTGTCTTCGACAAAGCAGTTCAGGCCATAATCGCGCAGCAACCGGCACAGCAGTCCGTCGCCACCACCGTGGTCGACAGCGTTATGCAGTCCCCAAAGCTTTGCCACGATCATTGATGCGGTCGCACTGCTCAGATTGCGCTGCGCTGCCCCGCAATCCATATCGCCCAGATTATGGGCATAGGCCTCATCAAGCCAGAATGGCTGTTGTGTCTGAAGCGAATGACATGCCGTGCATTCCAGATAGTCGACGTCATATTTGGAAAGAAGCCGCGCAGTGAAGATCGCCGTGGTGGGAGCACCGCACAGGCGGCAGGCTTCAACTGACCTGGTCATCCATATCTCCTGCCAAATGCTGACCGCTGGGTTGCGATCATTGCGTATCCATGACCTGCGCAAAACGGCGACCCCGAATTGCGCGGGGGCCGCGAAGTCGAAAAGCGCACTAGCTGGGTGGTAATGCGGAAACTCTGGTTAATGGGCACTCCGCTCAATTGGCCGCGCACTGGCCATTGGCGTCAGGCGACTGCCCGCTCGCGCAGGCCGGAGCACCGAAAAAGCCCAGCACGTCGACGAATATGCGCGGAGCACGGTTGCCTGCCCCGCCCAACGCATCGCCCGCCCTGAAGGCGTTGGCGCTGACTGCCGAAGCGGCGCTTGCCGGAGCAGGCGGCGGGGTTGAGACCGCCAGCGACGGCACGCCCGAGATCGATCCCCCGGCCGAGAAGCTGTCCGCGTTGGCAACGCGCGCGGCGGCCACGAAAACGCTACCCGAAGCGCGCACCCCGGCGTCGCCAGCATCGACCGTACCCACTGGTGCGATCAGGCGGATTGACGCGTCTGGATCGGACGGACTCGCCTTGAACGCGCCGATGCCAGCTCCTGAAACCGAACCGGCGCTATCGACTTCAGAGAAGCCATTGGGGCCGAAGCGCAAGCTGATCGGCGGGAAATTCGACGAACTGCGCGGCCCCTGCCCGGCGTTGAGATCGCCGTTCGAAGACCACAACGTGATGTCGCCGCCCCTCTGGGTGAACAGCCGGCTTTGGTTGAGGATGAAGCTGCCGTCGGTAAAGCTGCGGATCTGCCCGCCGCGCAAGGTTAGGACACCTTCGAAGCCCTGGGGGATCGACGTGATCAAGCCGCGCGATGTCAGCGGAGCCTGATAGTTGCCATCAAGAAGATCGCGGAAACCGACGTCCGTGGACAGATCAAGCAAACCGCCGCTGACGTTGTTAGCGGTCACACGCCGATTGACCTGTGCCTCGGTCCGGACCACCGATCCCCCAACGAAGTTTCCGCCCGGCCCTAGAATGGTAACGTCGCCGCCGCGCGTGGTCTCTATCGTAGAAAGGCGCAGATCGACACTGCCGGTTAGCACCGTCGCTGCGACGGCAGGCTGCCCATCCACCAGATTGCGCACCGGCACGCCAAGCGGGTTATCCGCAGTCACAGTGGCCGGATCGGTGGTGTAAGTCGCCAGATTGTCCGTATAACCTAGCTGTGCCGGGAACAGAGCCTGCACGGCGCGATAACCGCGCACGTACTGGTTGAACGAAGGCCCGGCGGGATCGGACGGCGCCGCGAGTTCTCCGAAATAAAGCTTGTCGATCAGGAAACGGTTGCGCGACAACTGATCAAGCCCGGCAAAGGCGGCATAGAGCGCATCGTAACGCGTGTAGGCTGCGCTCGAAAGCGCGTCTCCGGTCGGCGCTACGGCTCCGAACACCGCAGTGAAGCGGTCAGGCGCGTTGGTCCGCAGCCAGTCGGCAAGCACCGGTGCGTAGACGTATCTACTGCGGTCCGGGCGTTTATTGCCAAGCTCGTCGGCCTGCTGCACGAACAGATCGCCATCCAGTCCGCCCAGATTGGCGGGATCGAGGTAGGTGCTTTGCAGCGCGGAATAGGCTGCCCCCTTGCCCACGCCGAACAGCGCATAGATGTT
>CANEVG010000408.1 GCA_947442095.1 Sphingomonadaceae bacterium | reverse complement strand
TCATCGGCTCCAGCCGCTGCAGCTTCATCCGGTCGCGTTCAAGAGCTGAGATGCGCGCTCCCAGCGCCCGGGCCGCTTCAGCCCGGAAGCCGACAATCTTACCAGCGCTGGCCTCGGAACGGGCGTCCACTTCGCAGGCCGCAACTGCGGCGGCATCAGGCGTTGTGGTGCTAAATTTCGCGGTCACCCCCTGCTGACGGGTGATATCGCGCAGGTCGTTCAGCGCGCCGACCAGCGGAAAGAGCGAACGGCTCAATGTCTCCAACTGGCGCTGCACGGACTGGCTCGACGATGCCGACCAGACCGAGGCTGCCGCCAGCATTACGAGCAGCAGCACGGCCATGCCAAAAATCTTGAAGCTGATCGAACGCAAGATGCTAACCATAGCCGAACTAGCCACGAACGGCACTGCCTTACAAGCCGATATCCCGCATGCGGGAAGCTCGAGATCATCCGGATCCGGATCTTCGAGCAGTCGCACCTCCCCCACCATTCGGACGCTGGGCCAGCTCGGCATCGCACGGCCGAAATTCCCGCTTGATGAATTCACGGGGTCACGTGAGGCTATCACAGCCCCATCGACTTCGAGCGGCAAGCTAATGTAGCCTAAACTCGTGTCCATCAAACCGGCAGCAGCTCAGCTAAACAGAAGCGGCTTGGAGAGAGAAATGAGCATAAGATCCAATCTGATCCTTGCTGCCGTCGCACTTGCACTTTCAACGACAGCCGCTGCGCAGCCGCGCCCACCGCGTCCACCGCGACCTGCGAAGTACGATGTCCCTTTCTCGGCGCCGCAGAACTTTATCGACCACGCACGCGTCTTTGCAGAGGAGACGATCAAGGTTGGTCCGCACAACGTCTGGACAATCAACACGCCGGGTGGCGGGATCGGAAATATCGCGTTCGTTGAGGGCACCGACGGTGTAGTCGTGATCGACACTGGCGTCGGCATTGAGTTTGCAAAGCGCGCCAACGAGAAGATGCGCGCCATTACACAAAAACCTGTCGTCGCCATCGTCTATACGCACCACCATGCCGACCACATCGCCGGGGCGAACGTCTTTGCTACCGCAGCGGATGTTGCGTCCGGCAAGGTAAAGGTGATTGCGGCTGAGAATTTCGTGCAAGAAGCAGCTTTGGAGAATGCTGCTGTCGGTCCGATCATGGGCGTGCGCGCAGCCTACATGTATGGTCTGATGCTGCCAAAGGATGCGGAAGCCACGCACTTCCACGTTGGCTGCTGTGGGTTCAAGGTCGCCGGGACCAATGGCTTTCTGCCACCCAATACTAGGGTCCCGCTCCAGGGCACCACCGAAATGACCCTTGCGGGCTTTCGGATGCAGTTTTTCCACACTGGGGGCGAGGCTGCGAGCCACATCGCCATCTACCTACCTGACCAGCGCATCGCCTTTGTTGGAGACGAATTTCAGGGCCCAACTTTCCCGCAGTTGCATTCGCTTCGCGGAACGCGCCCGCGCGACATCGAACGTTGGTTTACTGCCATTGACCGAGTGCGCGCCTTCAAGCCTGACTACGTGGTTCCGGGACACGGCCCTACTATCAACGGCGCTGCCGAAATCGAGAAGATCCTCACTGACTATCGAGACGCCATGCAATTGGTGCTCGATCAGTCCATTCGGCTCATAAATCAGGGCAAAACCCCTGACGAACTGGCAGAAACAGTGCGGCTGCCAAAAACGGCTCAAAAAGAGCCTTGGGGCATCGAGTACTACGGCAATGTCGATGTAAGCGCCCGGAACGTCTACGGCGGCTTGATTAGCTGGTGGAATGGCGATCCGGCCGAGTTACGCCCGACCCCACGGATGGAGCGTGCGAAACGGCAGGTCGCCATGATGGGTGGTCGCGACAAGGTGTTTGAAGAAGCCGAAAGGGCCTTTTTCAAGGGAGATCCGCAATGGGCCGCTGAGCTGACCACGCCGCTCATTCGGATCGATCGCAACGACTGGAACGCGCGCTTCTTGAAAGCTGCAGCGCTGCGCACGATCGGCTACGCGCAGACGAGCAGCACCCTCAGAGGGTTCTATCTTTCAGGCGCCCTTGAGATTGAAGGCGCTTTCGATCCGCTTGCAATCCAACGAAGGATTTCAGCTCAGCTGTCTGACCCCGCCACGCTGCCAGCCCAAGCCTTGTTCACGCTTTGGCGCTACCGCGTTAACTTCGACCGAGCTTCGGGAAAAACAGCCAGCATTGGCTGGCACCTGAATGACACCAACGAGGATTTCACCCTTAACCTCCGGAACAATATTCTCGAAGTGCTTCCTCGCAGGATCGAGCCCGTTGATGCCCGCATAGACCTTACCCGCGCCCAGTTAGGCGAGCTGTTTGCGGGCAAGGTTGGTCCGACTAAGGCCGGTCGCGTTAGCGGCAATGTCAATGTCGTTGAGACCCTGTTCGCCATTCTCGACCGACCGGAAGACGCGCCTGTACCGCACACGGCTCTTCGCTAATTTTGGCAGCAACTCACTCACGCATATGCCCGCACCTCCGTGTTCAGGCTGAGCTCGTTCAGGCGGGCCTGCAGCAGCGACAGCGACAGCGGATCGTACACCTCAACCCAGCGCGCTGAACTCATCGGGTTGGGGAAAGACTCGAAGATCACCTGCCCCTTACGCCGGCCCTTGCCGCGATCGGGAAAGAGGTCGTGCTTCTGCAGGAACGTGTAGGCTTGGGCTTCGGGCGACAGGTTGTGCTCCCACTGGTCTTCCCACGAGTAGCCATCCATCGGCCGAAACAGCTCTTCCTCGGTCCAGCCTTCTTCGTCGCAAAGGACGTCGATCTGCTCCTGCGTGTCGAGCACATGGCCATGCCAGCGCAGGTTGTCGATCAGCAGATGCGGCTTGGGGATCTCGAAGGCTGGCTGGCCCAGATGGAGCCGCCAATGATCTTCGACAGGCTCGTAGTAGATCGCCTTTGCAGCCTGGGGCGGCGTGATCAGCCACGGGCTGCGGGTGTCGGCGACGGCGTTAGCAACCTCTTTGACGAATGAGGCGGTGATGATGGTTCCTGCGCCCAGCAGGAACGAACGACGAGTAAGTGACATGGGTGTTCTCCTTGCGAAACGCACCGCAAGAAGGGCTCGACACGACGTTGCAGGAAAACAGGCTCGTTGGCTTGCGTTACCCGCCACATCTCGCCTTAGCGAATGCCACCTTACCCGAGCAGGCAGGTTGGCGAGGGTTGAAC
>CANEVG010000407.1 GCA_947442095.1 Sphingomonadaceae bacterium | reverse complement strand
TCTGACCAAAATACCGCTGGCGTTATGCCCTTTCAGCTCTGTCGGATTAACGAACAACGGGCCGGATAACGGCGAGACTGCAGAGCGCTTGATCCCGCGGCGACTGGCGGCCAGTGTAGCCACCATCGCAAGGACGGATGGGGTCATGATGGCAAAGCGCAGGTTATCGGGGGCAGCACTGGCAGCCGCATGTCTCATGCAACCAGCTGCCGCCGCGCCTGCGCCCATCACCATGAGCGAGACCGAAGCCCATGCACCGGCCCTGCCGCCGATCCTTGCCGCGCGCGAAAGGGCCGAGACCGAAAACCGCATTCTGGCTGGCCGGCTCGATACGATCATCCCCGCGATCATGCGTGCGGAGGGCATCGATCTGTGGCTGCTGGTCGCCCGCGAGTATTTCGAGGAACCGGTGGTCGCCTCGATGCTCGATGCCGAAAACATGCATGCGCGGCGGCGGACGATCCTGATTTTCCACGATCCGGGCGGCGACAAGCCGGTCGAGCGGCTCACCGTCAGCCGCTATGGCCTTGGCGGCCTGTTCGCCCCTGCCTGGGACCCGGCCAGTCAGCCCGATCAATGGCAGGCGGTCGCCGACATCATCGCGGCCCGAGGTCCTGCCCGCATTGCGATCAACACCTCCGATCTCCACCAGTTCGCCGATGGCATGACCGTCAGCCAGTATGGCAAGTTCACCGCGGCGCTGCCTGGAGCTTTGCGCGCGCGGATCGTCAGCGGTGAGCGGCTTGCAATCCGCTGGCTGGAGACCCGCACGCCGGCGGAGATGGACCTTTACCCGGCCATCATGCGCACGGCCCACGCCGTGATCGGCGAAGCCTTCTCGCGGGCGGTGATCACACCCGGCGTGACCACGGCCGAGCAAGTGCAGTGGTGGTACCGCGACCGCCTGCTGCAGCTTGGCCTCGATCCGTGGTTTCATCCTTCGGTGGCGATCCAGCGGCAGGGCGCGAAAGGCATGCTGGAAGGGGCCGAAGTGATCCGGCCGGGCGATCTGCTGTGGACCGATTTCGGGATCACCTACCTCAGGCTCAACACCGATACGCAGCACCTTGCCTATATCTTGAAGCCTGGTGAGACCGAGGCTCCAGCAGGCCTGAGGCAGGGGCTGGCGAACACCAACCGGCTGCAGGATATCCTCACGCGCCACTTCGCACCGGGCCGCAGCGGCAATGACGTGCTGGCGCTGGCGCGCGCAGAGGCCCTCGCAGCCGGGCTCGATCCGTCGATCTACTCACACCCTATCGGCTTGCATGGGCACGGCGCGGGGCCTTCCATCGGTTTCTGGGACAACCAGAAAGCTGATCCTCAAGGGGGCGCCCCCATCCAGCCGAACACTGCATGGTCCATCGAACTGACCACTTATGCGGCCGTGCCCGAATGGGGCGGCCAGCGGGCCGATTTCCGGGCAGAGGAGAACGCGTTCTTCGATGGCAAGACCGTGCGCTATATCGATGGACGCCAGACCAGCCTCACCCTTATCCGATCAGCGCCGTGATCCACAGCGCATGGCATACCACCAAGCACCGGCCCGAGCTTGGTGGCTTGTGGCCAAAGACCTGCTAGGCCCATCGCCATGACCAGCATCCACAAGCTTTCGGGCATCCTCGACGTTGACGGGCATCTCTATGAGTGGGAGCTGCGCAGCGAACCGCAATGGAGCGAATCCGAAGGCTGGAAAGGCATGACCGTAGCATTGCTGCGCCAGCAGACCCAGCGCAGCGCAATGCTGGAGTTTCCCCCACCCAAGCGCCTGCTGAAAGGCATGCCGCGCGGCCGGCTCCAGGTCAGCGACGCCATCCTGTCCCGCGGCATACGCGCCGCCCTGGAAGCCGGGTGGGAGCCCACGTCGCGCGGCAAGCCCATGGTTTTCATGGTCGATGCCGATGGCAACTAGGGCATGCTCTTGAACGCTGAACCAAAGGCATGGAACGCAGAACAGGTCCGAACATGGCTGGAAAACCGCGTGGATGCAGCACGCCGGGATCAGGTGGTAGCCGACAAGCGTGGGTATGCGGCGAACGACGACTATGACCAGGCGGCGGCTGAGGAATGGGTGTGCCGAAGCCTCATGGCCATGGCCGGCAAGGCCGATCAGGCAGCGTTCGCCAATCACATCAAGCGCCTGGCCGTTCAGGACGAGTATATCGTGACCGGCGTTCACGATGACCGGCGCTTCGAGCGGCATGTTCGCGCAAGCCTCAGGAAAATCGCCAGGATGACCAAGATGAATTCGGGCTTCGAGAACACGCTGCGCTATCAGTGAGCGCGCGCCTGCATTGCCTCAGGCGCAGGAAAACCTATGAAGGCCGCCATGCAGAATCGACAGGATCATTTCGCCTATTGTGTCCAGCTGTTTGGCGGCACCACCGCCTTTTCACGGCGTCTCGGGATCGACGAGCGCGCCGTCCGGCGGTTCATCACTGGCGAAAAGCCGATCAGCGATGGACTGCTGGAAGACACCGCAAAGGCCTTGCGCGCGCTGAGCGCCGAAGCTGCTGCGGCTGCGGGTCAGGTCTCTGCCAGCTAAGCATCGTGTTTCACGTCGGCTCCTGATTGCCTGATCGCGGCGCTGCGCATCTGTACGAAGGCCTGTTCCCGCGCGTCGGGCGCCAGCGCCAGCAAGAAACGGCTGGCCTCCTTGAAGGTCAGAAAGGACTGGCCATCGACGATGATGGGGTCGGTGCGGCCATTGAATATCCGGCGCAGCAGTCGCCGCTGTGATCTGCCCAGCGATGGATCGGACTCTTCGGTGATGGCGGCGTCCGATCCTGATTTGGCGCATGCTTACCCCTACCATCGGCAGCTCACGCGAGGGAGTGCATATTCAGGACGACATCCCGCCGCAATCCGGTGATCCTGCAGGGAACCCACGCAGGCGCCCAGCTCTCCCAGAACATATAGATCGCCGCGCAGAAGATCAGCGCCGCGAACACGCTGTTGAGCAATCCCTTGTGCACCAAGAGATGCTGCGATGCCGCCGCGCCGACCACGCCGCCAAGCACGCAGCCGCCCCTGAACGCCGCGCAAGCCCCCAATCGATAAAGCCGGACGCGGCATAATTGATGGCGGTCGTAAGGCCCGACTTGAACAGTGGCTTTTGCAATAACCCTTAACATCAATATGATACGCGCACGTCGCCGCGTGTTACCACTACATTTTGGATATTACCGGCTTATACCGGCCGTTCGTCAAGGTTGCTGGGCAG
>CANEVG010000406.1 GCA_947442095.1 Sphingomonadaceae bacterium | reverse complement strand
GTCGATGCGATGGGCGGCGATGTGGGCGTGCGCGTCATGATCGAGGGCGCGGCGCTTGCGCGCCGCCAGCACGATCAGTTCAAGTTCCTGCTCGTCGGCGATGAGGCGGCAATCAAGACCGCGCTCAAAGCGCACCCCAATCTGCACGCCGCTTCCGAGATTCTCCATGCTCCCGATGTCGTCTCCGGCGATGAAAAGCCGACGCAGGCTCTGCGCCGCGCCCGCACCACGTCGATGGGCCTGGCGATTGAGGCCGTGAAAAGCGGGCAAGCCGGCGCTGCGGTCAGCGCGGGCAACACCGGCGCGCTAATGGCCATGGCCAAAGTCGCGCTGCGGACCATGCCCGGCATCGATCGGCCCGCACTTGCTGCGCTGCTGCCCACAATGGGTGATCACGATCTGATCATGCTCGATCTGGGCGCCAACACCGAGTGTGATGCCCGCAATCTGATGCAGTTCGGCATCATGGGTGCGGCTTATGCACGCATCGTCAATGGCCTCGCCGCGCCGCGCGTGCGTCTGCTCAATATCGGCACCGAAGAGACCAAGGGCACTGGTGACTTGCGCGAAGCGGCCGCGCTGCTCAAGCAGGCGGGTGAGGCGCTGGCCTTCAGCTTCGATGGATTTACCGAGGCGGACAAGCTGTCGCGCGGCGATTTCGATGTGGTCGTGACCGATGGTTTCACCGGCAATATCGCGCTGAAAGCCATGGAAGGCGCAGCGCGCTTCGTGGCCGATCTGCTGCGTCGCAGCTTCTCCAGTTCGCTGCGTTCGAAGTTCGGCTTCCTGATCTCGAAGCCCGCGACCGAGCTGCTCAAGCATCACCTCGATCCCAACAACCACAACGGCGCCGTCTTCCTCGGCCTCAACGGGGTTGTGGTCAAAAGCCATGGCAGCGCCTCGGCGCTGGGGGTCGCGCATGCGGTCACGGTCACCGCGCGCCTGCTTGAGGAACGCCTGACCGAGCGGATCGCCGCCGATCTCGAGCGGGCTGGAAGCGACGCGGTGCGCGGCACAAGCGCGGCTGCGCGTGCCCGCAGCGCGGCGGAGAACCTGGATACCAAGGCATGAGCCTGCGTTCGGTCATTCGCGGCAGCGGCTCGGCCTTGCCGCAGCGCGCAGTCTCCAACGCCGAAATGGCGACTATTGTCGACACCACCGACGAATGGATCGTCGAGCGCACCGGCATCCGCAATCGCTATCTCGCCGGGGAGGGGGAGACCACCGCGTCGCTCGCCGCCGAAGCCGCAGCCAAGGCGCTCCTCGCGGCCGGCATGACCGGCGACGAGATCGATCTGATCATCGTGGCGACATGCAGCCCGGACCAGACTTTTCCCGCCGTCGCCACCATCGTGCAGAACGCGATCGGCTGCCGCGGTACTGCGGCGTTCGATGTGGCGGCGGTCTGCTCGGGCTTTCTCTACGCGCTCGGCACGGCTGACGCGCTGCTGCGCACAGGCGCGGCTAAACGCGCGCTGGTGATCGGCGCGGAAACGATGAGCCGCCTGCTCGACTGGGAAGACCGCACCACGTGCGTGTTGTTCGGTGATGGTGCCGGGGCCGTCGTGCTCGAGGCGGTGGAAGTGGACGCCGACAATCCATCCGCGCCCGGCATTCTCGCCACCCGGCTCCATGCAGACGGGGCGCATAACGGCCTGCTCTTCGTTGATGGCGGGCCTTCCTCCACCGGCACCGTGGGCAAGCTGCGCATGAAGGGCCGCGAGGTGTTTCGCCACGCTGTCGTCAATCTTGCTGCGGTGCTCGAAGAAGTGCTGGAGGCGACCGGCCACAGCGCAGACGAGATCGACTGGGTCGTGCCGCATCAGGCCAACGCCCGCATCCTCGATGCCACCGCGCGCAAGCTGGGCCTGCCGCCAGAAAAGGTCATCATCACCGTCGATCGCCACGCCAATACCAGCGCTGCCTCGGTCCCGCTCGCGTTTGACACCGCCGTGCGCGACGGGCGAATCAAGCCCGGCGATCTCGTGATGTTTGAAGCGATGGGCGGCGGCTTCACCTGGGGTGCCAGCCTCGTCAGGGTCTGATACCTTCCATTCCGGACAATTTCGGCGCGAAGTTTTCGTTTACGGCCAGTGCAATGCATTGCAAACCGCACAAAACGCGGTATCCTTCGTGGTAGAACCGTAAGCTTTGTATTGGGGGAATTGGGGGATGCGATCGGTGGGGACCCTTACGCGTGCTGATCTGGCAGAAAGCATCAATCGCCGTGTGGGCCTGTCCCGCGCGGATTCGCTGAACATGGTGGAATCGATCCTCGATCACATGTGCGATGCGCTGGCCGTGGGCGAAAACGTCAAGATTTCGGGCTTCGGCACGTTTCTGCTGCGCGACAAGGCGGAGCGTATCGGCCGCAATCCCAAGACCGGGATCGAGGTGCCGATCACCCCGCGCCGCGTGATGACCTTCCGCGCCAGCCAGATGCTGAAGGACCGGATCGCCGCCGAAAGCTGATCCGGATTGCCCATGACATCATTTCCCACCTTCGACGACGGCAAGGAGCCCGGCGCGCTCCGCACCATTGGTGAGGTGGCCAAAGCGCTCGGGCTCAAGCAGCATGTCCTGCGCTATTGGGAAGAGCAGTTCCCTACGCTCAAACCGCTGACCCGCGCGGGCGGGCGGCGCTACTACCGCGCAGAGGATATCGTGCTCCTCGCCCGCATCGACCAGTTGCTCCACCGCGAAGGCTACACGATCCGCGGCGCAAGGCTGGCGCTTGCGGGGAAGGGGGAGGTGCCCGCCGCTGCCGCGCCCGCTCCTGCGGCGTCCGCGCCTAGCTCGGCCATGCCCGAGGAAGCCGAAATCATCTCGGCCCTGCGCATCCTGCGCCGCCATCTTGAAATGATCCGTGGGCGGTTGGCTGTCGCGTTGGAGGATTAAGGGAGCGTTCCAATCAACGCCTAAACAAACCCACTTGCTCCTCCCCCGTTCAGGGGAGGCTGGGTGGGGTGACCAGCGCGGGCTGGCAGTGTACACTCCAGTGCCGCACCCAAGTGTACACCCCCGCGTCCAACTGCTTCCCGCCGGGAAGGGGAGCGCAGGTGATATGCAACGCCGGTTGTTTCCAGTTTGGGCGCGCGGGGTAGTGTGCGGGAGTTTCTGCAAAATCCCTTGAGGATTTGAGCGGCCACGGCAGGCTGGTGTTGTTGAAACCACCAAGCCCTGTGAGGAGCCCTGCCATGACCACGAAAGAGATTAAGCTATCTGTT
>CANEVG010000405.1 GCA_947442095.1 Sphingomonadaceae bacterium | reverse complement strand
GTGGGGTCGGTTCCGGGTGTCGTGATGGCCGGAAGCGGCATGGACGGGATTAGGAAGGATTGCGCCACAAATGGCAAGCGCCAGTGATACCGTTTCTGCAAGATCAGGCGCTGGCGCAAATGCCGCGCGCAGTGGTGTCGTCACCCGTTTTGCTCCCTCACCCACAGGCTATCTCCACATTGGTGGCGCGCGCACGGCGCTGTTTAACTGGCTCTTCGCGCGTCGCCATAGTGGCACGTATCTTTTGCGGATCGAGGATACCGACCGCGCCCGTTCGACCGAACCCGCGATCGAGGCGATTTTCGATGGGCTTGGCTGGCTCGGGCTTGAAGGCGACGAGCCGCCGGTGTTCCAGTTCGCGCGCTCGGCCCGCCATGCCGAAGTGGCACACCAACTGGTCGCCGCCGGCCATGCCTATCGCTGCTACCTGACACCTGATGAACTCACCGCGCGGCGCGAGGCGGCACAGGCCGCAAAGCGCCCGTTCCGGCTCGAGAGCGAATGGCGCGATGCCGATCCTGCCACGGCGCCCGCGGACAAGCCCTATGTCGTACGCATCAAGGCCCCGCGCGAAGGCGCTACCACGATTGACGACCTCGTGCAGGGGACGATCACGGTCCAGAACGCAGAGATCGACGACTACGTCATCCTGCGTTCGGACGGCACGCCGACTTATATGCTGGCAGTGGTGATCGACGACCACGACATGGGCGTGACCCACGTTATCCGCGGCGATGATCATATCAACAATGCCTTCCGCCAGTTGGTGGTGATTCATGCGATGCAGCAGGTCGAGGGCGGCTGGCAGGTTCCAGCTTATGGCCATATCCCGCTGATCCACGGCGCGGATGGAGCCAAGCTTTCCAAGCGCCACGGCGCGCTGGGCATCGATGCCTATCGCGACGAGATGGGGCTGCTGCCCGAGGCGGTTTTCAACTATCTGCTGCGGCTCGGCTGGGGGCACGGCGACGCCGAGATCATCAGCCGCAAGGAAGCCGTCCAGTGGTTCGATATCGGCGATGTCGGCAAAGGCGCGGCGCGCTTCGATCTCAAGAAGCTGCTGAACCTCAATGGCCACTATCTGCGCGAGGCGGATGATGAGCGGCTTGCCGCGCTGGTGGCCGAGCGACTGGCCGGACTGGATGCAAGCGGGCTCGCGCTGTTGGAAAAAGCAATGCCGGTACTTAAGGTTCGCGCGGCAGATCTGAATGAACTGACTGCAGGCGCGCGCTTCCTTTTTGCCACGCGTCCGCTGGCTGTCGACGAGAAGGCAGCGGGCCTTCTGACGGCAGAAGCCCGCGCGCTGCTGGGCGCAATGGCAGCCCAGTTGGAGGGCGAAGACTGGTCGGCCGCCCCTCTCGAGGCAGCGCTCAAAGCCATGGCAGAGGAACGTGGGCTGGGTCTTGGCAAGCTGGCGCAGCCATTGCGCGCCGCGCTTACCGGCACGACTACCTCGCCGGGCATTTTCGACGTACTTGTGCTGCTCGGCCGAACCGAGTCGCTGGCACGGATTGCGGATCAGGCGTTGACGAACACATGATGGTACTTAGCGGGCGCAGGCCCGATCAGGTTTCAGGCGGTCATGAGCCGCCGCAAGCAGACGAACAGGAGGGCTTAGCGTGAGCGACAATCTGGCGACTTTGAACGATGGCACCAAGGCTATCACGATGGGGGTGAAGAGCGGCACGATCGGTCCCGATGTCATCGACATCCGCAAGCTCTATGCCGAAACCGGGAAGTTCACTTATGACCCGGGCTTCACCAGCACGGCCAGCTGCGACAGCGCGCTAACCTATATCGACGGTGACGAAGGCGTGCTGCTGCACCGCGGCTATCCCATCGGCCAGCTGGCCGAGCAGTCGAGCTTCATGGAAGTATGCTACCTGATGCTGAATGGCGAGCTGCCTTCAGCCGACGAACTCTCGCAGTTCAGCCGCACGATCACGCGCCACACCATGGTCCACGAACAGCTTTCGGTGTTCTACCGCGGCTTCCGCCGCGACGCGCACCCGATGGCGATCATGTGCGGAGTGGTTGGCGCGCTTTCGGCGTTCTACCATGATTCGACCGACATTTCCGATCCCGAGCAGCGCAAGATCAGCGCCCACCGCCTGATCGCCAAGATGCCGACAATCGCGGCCATGGCCTTCAAGTATTCGGTCGGCCAGCCGTTCGTCTATCCGCGCAATGACCTGTCCTACACCGGCAACTTCCTGCGCATGACCTTCGCCGTGCCGGCCGAGGAATACGAGGTGAACCCGGTGGTGGAGCGCGCGCTCGACCGGATCTTCATCCTCCATGCCGATCACGAGCAGAACGCCTCGACATCGACTGTGCGGCTTGCCGGTTCCTCAGGCGCCAATCCGTTTGCCTGCATCGCGGCGGGCATTGCCTGCCTGTGGGGCCCGGCACACGGCGGCGCCAACGAGGCCGCGCTCAACATGCTCAAGGAAATCGGGACGCCAGATCGCATTCCGCACTACATCGCGCGCGCCAAGGACAAGAACGATCCGTTCCGCCTGATGGGCTTCGGCCACCGCGTCTACAAGAACTACGACCCGCGCGCGACGGTGATGCAGAAGACGGTGCGCGAAGTGTTCGAATCGCTCAAAGTGACCGATCCGCTGTTCGAGACGGCGCTGCGGCTGGAAGAACTGGCGCTGAGCGATCCCTACTTCATCGATAAGAAGCTGTTCCCCAACGTGGACTTCTATTCGGGCATCATCCTTTCGGCGATCGGCTTCCCCACCACGATGTTCACCGCGCTGTTCGCGCTCGCACGCACGGTAGGCTGGGTGGCACAATGGAACGAAATGATCAGCGATCCCGGCCAGAAGATCGGCCGCCCGCGCCAGCTCTATACCGGGCCGGTGCAGCGCGACTATGTGCCCGTCAGCGAACGCTGACCCTCGTTTGGGTCGGCAAACGCTGAGGCACATCCGACCCTTCCCTTCAGAGGACCAGTGCCATGGCGGCCATCTTGCGGATCTTCGGCATCCTTGCCTTGCTCATGGGGCTGCTGTGGATGGGTCAGGGTGCAGGCCTGATCATGTGGCCTGCATCCAGCTTGATGCTGGCCCAGCGGGTGTGGATCATCTGGGGCGGCGTCTTGGCGCTGATTGGTGCGGGACTTCTGATCCTCGCGCAGCGGCGCCGCTAAACGGTCGGATCGGCTGGTAGCCTGAGTTCGAAGCGCGCGCTCTCGCCCGGCTGGCTGGTCACCGCAAGGTCACCG
>CANEVG010000404.1 GCA_947442095.1 Sphingomonadaceae bacterium | reverse complement strand
GTCGATGGTTCCGCCCACAGCATATGGCAGAGCAGCCGCAGCCTTGCTAAACTTGTTCACGGCCACGAGGCCGCCGCACTGCGCAGCCATTGCACGGGTAAACACGTCCGTGCCGCCCGAGGAATCGGCGCGGCCGGCCAGGCGGATCGGAGCACCTTCTGCGGTCCAGCGGGCGGCATTGTCGTTCTGCGTGTCGAACAGGGCAGTGTTGCCGTTCAGGGTCTTCAGCAAAGGATCGTTCCAGTTGGTGATTTCACCGTTGAAGATCTTGCAGTAAGCGACGCGGCTCAGGCGCAGACCACCGGCAACCACGCCGTTGATCGAGGCAGGAACCTTGACGTTGAACTTGAGATCAACGTTGCCTGCGCCCGTGGTCTTTACGCCGTATGCAGGTGCATAAGCGACTGCGATGCCAACAACGAGAGTGGGGATCTGGATCGCCGGACCGGCCTTGTTGGCGGCGCTGTTGGCGGTTGAATTGTAGGTTGCGAGATCGGACGTAGAAATCGGACCTTCAGAGTAGGCAAACTGCACGTTCGACCAGCCCGAAGCAACGCCAGCACCGCCGGCGAAGGGGTTGATGGCATTCGGTGCGCCAGTGAGGGCGGCAGTCGAAAAAGCGCGCCAATACGCACGGCCATTGCCCGAACCGACCGAGAGATACTTGAGTTCGGTGTTGGGCTGGATTTCCTGCGTCGCGCAATCGAAAGCTGGGTTGGTCGCAGTCGGCGTTGTGGGGTTGAACGCGCCAGGCGTGATCGTGGTCAGGCTGCCGTCGTTGGAGCCAAGCTGGTTCTGTCCTGCGCCCGGCCGGCCAATGCAGTTGCCAAGGCGGGGGACGATTTCGGCCACTGTGCTGGCGCCGGCGCCACGCAGCTCAACGGTGGGAAGGGGGACATTGGCATAAGCCGGGACCGACGACAGCGCGGTGCCCGCGCAAGCCGCGATCAGGTAATAGCGAGAGAGTTTCATGGGGTAGAGCTCCTGTGATGGAACAGCGAAAACACGGATACCTCACCAACCCGCCCTGACAGGGCGGCGAAATTCAAGCGAGTATACCAATACGTGTCGGCCGTAATTCCAATTATGGTTCAACAAATGCCAAAATATCAGATATACATTCACATCACACTGAAATTCATAATAAGATCACCCAACCAAAATACCCATAAAACACAAAAATATGAGTCAGGTTTCAGATTTGTTACGAATTTTGAATCTGATGTTGCAGCAATATCCTAAGGCAGACTCGGAGACTAAGGTTCCTTGTCGAGTGGTTAACTAGGGTTTAACAATTACAAAATTATGATTGAACACCGACGGGAGCAGGCTTTTGCACTCCGTTCGTCGCGGCAAGATTTGCAGGGCCAGAGCGCACTGGCAAAGGCGCCGCCGATGCAGCCATTTTCACGCAGCATTCGATACGCCGCGTGCAACCAAACCGTAGCAATCGCGGCCTACCCGAAATTTTCGGTGCTCGGTCTCACGATCTCGCGAATCGGGCCGGGTCGCCACCGCGTTGAATTTCCGCAAGACCTTTGAAGGCGAGGATCGCATGTCTGGCGCAGTTGCGGAATTGGACGGCAGCGTCCGGGCAAGCGCCGCGAAGCCCCATTCCGTTGAGCAGTTGCTGCTGGAACGGGGTCTGCTGGGCGAGGAGGCCGCCGAACGCGCGCGGATGGCCGCATTCGAAAGCGGCGAACGTTTCGCCACTGTCGCCACCCGGCTCGGTCTGGTCAGCGAAACCGCGCTCGCCGAGGCGCTTTCCGCTCAGACCGGACTGCCTCTTGCCGGGCAGTCGGACATGCCTGCAACTGCGCTGTTCGCTGATAGGCTGTCGATGCCGTTCCTGCGTGAAAACCGCTGCCTGCCGATCGCCGAGGACGATACGGCGGTCACAGTCGCGCTGGTTGATCCCTTCGACGATTTTGTCCTGAAATCGCTGGCCTTCGCTGTCAGACGTCCAGTCAATCCGGTGCTCGCGCGCGCCAGTGACATCGATGCCGCGATCGACCGGCTGGCCGCACAAAGCGACGGACCAGGCGAGGCGAGCGACGGTTTTGTCGATGAGACCGATATCGAGCGGCTCAAGGATCTCGTGAGCGATGCGCCGGTCATACGTGCGGTGAACCGCCTTATTGCCGAGGCGAGCGATGCACGCGCCTCCGACATTCACATCGAACCTGGCGATGACCGGCTGGCTGTGCGTTTCCGCATCGACGGCGTGCTGCGCGAGCGCGATTCGCTGCCACCGGCTTTGCGGGCGCCGCTGGTTTCGCGCATCAAAGTGATGGCTGGGCTCAACATTGCCGAGCGGCGGCTGCCCCAGGACGGGCGAATGCGCATTGCTGTGCGCGGACACGAGATCGACCTTCGCGTCGCCACGGTCCCGTCGATTTCGGGTGAAAGCGTGGTAATGCGCATTCTCGACCGGTCGAAGCTCGCGCTTGATTTTGCGGCCCTCGGCTTCGATGCCGCACTGGCCGCGCAGCTGCGCGAGGTCATCGCCCGTCCGCACGGCATCGTGCTGGTCACAGGGCCGACCGGCAGCGGCAAGACCACGACGCTCTATGCGGCACTTGCCGAGCTCAACGGGGTCGAGCGCAAGCTGCTGACCATCGAGGATCCGATCGAGTACCGCCTGCCCGGCGTAGTGCAGGCGCAGGTCAATCCGCAGATAGGCTTTACGTTCGGCGCAGCCCTGCGCTCGTTCCTGCGGCTTGACCCCGACGTTATGATGGTTGGCGAAATCAGGGACGCAGAGACGGCGCAGATTGCGGTACAGGCGGCACTGACGGGGCACCTGATCCTCTCGACGCTGCATACCAATAGCGCCGCCGGGGCGGTCACCCGGCTGGCCGACATGGAAGTCGAACCGTTCCTGCTCGCCTCGGTGCTCGCCGGAGTCCTAGCGCAGCGGCTGGCGCGGCGGCTGTGCACGGATTGCGCCGAGCCGTTCGTGCCGCCTGCGGAGCTGCTTGCTGACCTTGGGCTAGATCTGGCCGGCGAGACAAACTTTCGGCGCGCGGTTGGCTGCCCTCGGTGTTCGGGCTCGGGCTATTCGGGGCGGATCGCGCTCTTCGAGTTTCTGAAAGTCGATGCTGCCGTCGCCCGGCTGGTGCTGCACCGCGCGAGCACCGCCGAAGTGCTTGAAGCCGCGCTCGCTGCCGGAATGCGCAGCTTGCGGCAGGATGCCCTGGCCAAGGCCGCTGCCGGGCTCACCACCATTGAGGAGGC
>CANEVG010000403.1 GCA_947442095.1 Sphingomonadaceae bacterium | reverse complement strand
CTCGGCCTTCACGCCTTGCGAAAAGGCTGAAGTTGCGAGCAAAGCGGCGAGAAGGAGAGCGCGTTTCATGGGGCCGGAGCACAGCCTGCAGCCCTGAAATTTCGGTGATGAGCGATCGCCGTTAACCGGCCCAGCCTGCAATCCAGCCCGCTTCGATGCCTTTGCCGAACGCAAAGCTGGAGCCCACCGCTGCAACCACCGCAGTACGCTGATCGAGCCCGCGCAGCCGCACCGTCGCCTCGATGCCCGTGCAATGGCCGGCGAGCAGATAGGCAAGGCCCTTGAGGCGTCCGGCGGTTTCGACGAGGACGGCGTCAAGCTTGGCGAAAAGATGGATGCCCCCAATCACGGCATGCAGGCGGGAATCGCCCGTGATTGCGCCCGCTGCATCGGCAATGTTCATGATGCCGGCATGGCCGCACCCAGTGATGATCACCGTGCCCGCGGCAGTCGCGATCACCAGCGAGCTATCCTCGCGCAGCGTATCGGGGACGAAACTGCCACCGGACTTGATGAAGAGGCCCGCATTCCAGTTGGTTTCGGCATGGCCGCGCGGCACTGGCCCTGTGAGCCAAACGCCAGTGGCAAGCTCTGCAGGGGAAGAGACTTCGCTGATCCGCCCGCCGGTGGCGAGATAGGCCTTTGCCAGATCGGAAAAGCCGTTCTCGTTCGGCCCTGCCCCGCCCGCTTCATAGCGCGCGTCGAAAATGCCGCTCCCCACATGGAGGTGAGAAAGGGCCGACGGGTTCTTTGCCATCATTGCTTTGCGCAGCGTGATAAGGCCGCCGGTGTGATCATCGTGAAAGTGCGAGATGATCACATCCTCAACCGTGGACAGGTCGATCTCCAGCACATCGGCATTGCGCAGCACGATATCGGGATTAGCACCTGTATCGAACAGGATACGCTTGCCGTCGACCTCGACCAGCGCGGCATAGCCCCATTCGCCAAGGCCTTTCGTATCAGTCAGCATGGTTGAAAGCGTCGTGATTTTCAACGCCTTGGCCTGATGCGCGGTGCCGTCGGCCGCCTGAACAGTGCTGCCGATCAGGGTCGCTAGCACAATCATCAGCGCCGCCATCCAGGCTTTCATCGTACCGCAACCCCTTGACCTTGTCGCCACGGGATACCATCGCGCGCTTCATAGCAACGGGCAAGCCTCCTTCCTCGCTCGCTGCCACGGACAAGGATCATTTCATGGGGTTTCGCTGCGGGATTGTCGGGTTGCCGAATGTGGGCAAATCGACGCTGTTCAACGCGCTGACGGAGACGCAGGCGGCGCAGGCGGCGAACTATCCGTTCTGCACGATTGAGCCGAACATTGGCAATGTCGGCGTGCCCGATCCCCGGCTCGATGAGCTGGCGCGGATTGCGGGCAGCCAGAAGATCATCCCGACACAGCTGGGCTTTGTCGATATCGCAGGGCTGGTGCGCGGGGCTTCGAAGGGCGAGGGTCTGGGCAACCAGTTCCTCGGCAATATCCGCGAAGTGGACGCGATCGTCCACGTGCTGCGCTGCTTCGAGAACGACGACATCCAGCATGTCGACAACAAAGTCGATCCGATCTCGGACGCCGAGACGGTCGAGACCGAGTTGATGCTTTCGGACCTTGAGAGCTTGGAAAAGCGGGTGCCCGCTGCGCAGAAGAAGGCAGCGCAGGGCGACAAGGAAGCCAAGATCACTGCCTCTGTGCTGGGGCAGGCGCTAGAATTGCTGCGCGAGGGCAAGCCTGCCCGGCTGACAGTACCCAAGGACGAGGAAGAGGCCCGCGTCTTCGCGCAGGCGCAGCTGATCACCGCCAAGCCGGTGCTCTATGTGTGCAACGTGGAGGAAGAGGCCGCGTCCGACGGCAACGCCTTTTCCGCGCGGGTGTTTGACAAGGCCAAGGCCGAGGGCGCGAATGCTGTGGTCGTCTCCGCTGCGATCGAGGCCGAGATCGTGACAATGCCGCTGGAGGAGCGCGCGGACTTCCTTGGCGCGCTGGGGCTGGAAGAAGCGGGGCTCGCACGGATCATACGCGCCGGATACGAGCTGCTGCACCTGCTGACGTTCTTCACTGTCGGCCCCAAGGAAGCGCGCGCCTGGACCGTGCATGCCGGGGCCAAGGCACCCGACGCAGCCGGCGAAATCCATTCCGACATGCAGCGTGGCTTCATCCGGGCGGAAACCATTGCCTATGACGATTTCGTTTCGCTGGGCGGCGAGGCAGCGGCACGCGATGCGGGCAAGCTGCGGCAGGAAGGCAAGGAATACGTGGTGCGCGACGGCGACGTGATGCACTTCAAGTTCAATGTTTGAGGGGGGGCGGACCGATGCAGTACTATGAGGATCTCGTTCCCGGCACGGTGAACAAGTACGGTTCCTATGAAGTGACCCGCGAGGAGGTGATCGACTTTGCCTCAAAGTACGATCCGCAGGCTTTCCATCTGGACGACGAAGCCGCTGCCGCGACGCATTTCGGGCGGCTTTCGGCCAGCGGCTGGCACACCGCCGCAATGGCCATGTCAATGGCCGTGGCCAACATGAATACCAACCGCCAGGCTGGACTCGGTTCACCAGGGCTGGACGAGCTGCGCTGGGTCAAGCCGGTCTATCCCGGCGACACGCTGCGCTGCGAGCAGGTGCTGCTGGAAAAGCGCCGCAGCAAGACGCGGCCCGAAATGGGTCTGCTGCGCGGCGAGACGAAAGTGTTCAACCAGCATGACGAGCTGGTGATGACCTTCAAGGCGATCGGCATGATCGCCACGCGGGATCCGGCGGGGACCGACTGAGGATCGCGCCATGCACATCAGGCGCTATGAAGCTGCCCATTTCGGCGGGCTCGATGCGCTTCGGCAGGAAGCATTTCCCAATGACCCGCCGCGCAATAGCGCGAAGGTGGCCGTTCCCGCCAAGCTTGCAGTGCAGCCAGACTTGTCTTGCATGGCGGTCGACTAAGGCCGCGTGATCGGTTCGGTCATCGCGGGCTACGACAGGCACCGCGGTTGGCGCTATGCCCTGGCCATGTGGCAGGACTGCATGCGGCGCAGCGTGGGCACGGAATTGGTCCGCACTGCGGAAGCTGCCCTTCACCGCCTGGCTTGCGGCAAGATGAACCTGCAGGTGCGAGGCACGAATGCAGCAGTGGCCGGCTTCTATCAGCGACTAGGATCCGGCGGGGAAGACCGGGTCAGCATGGGAGGGCTGCTGTAAATCTAGTCACATCGGCCTGCACTGGACCTGTCCTTTGGCATTGAACAGCGG
>CANEVG010000402.1 GCA_947442095.1 Sphingomonadaceae bacterium | reverse complement strand
GTGATTGCGGCGTTGCTAATGCGCGAGGTGCTGACACGATATGGGCGGCACAACTTGGGTTTCCTGTGGCTGTTCCTAGAGCCGATGATGTTCACAGTGGGCGTGACCGCGCTATGGAACCTTACAAAATCGGCTCATGGCTCAAATTTGCCTATTACTGCTTTTGCCGTGACGGGATATTCTGCGGTCTTGCTGTGGCGAAATATGCCGTCTCGTTGTATTCTTGCGATCCTCCCAAATCAAGGTTTGCTTTACCATCGGAATGTCAAAGTTTTTGACATATATGCTTCACGGTTGACGCTAGAAGCACTTGGTGCCGGGTGCTCGTTTGTCATTTTATCGATTGTTTTCTATTGCTTAGGGTGGATGAAGCTCCCGGAGGATGTTCTGCAAGTCATTACTGGCTGGCTTATGCTCGTATGGTTTGGCTTTGCGATTGCCATCTTCGTGGGTGCGCTCTCCGAACAATACGAGATGGTGGAAAAGATCTGGCACCCCATTACCTACCTCTCGTTCCCGCTGTCTGGGGCCGCCTTCATCGTCGATGCACTGCCTAAGGGCGCGCAAGACTTTTTGTTGTGGATCCCGATGGTCAATGCAACGGAATACATGCGGGAAGGCTTCTTTGGCGGTGCTTTTACCGCCCATTATGACCTGTCGTACCTGATCGTCTTTAATTTGGTACTGACCCTGTTGGGGCTGGCCGAAGCCCGAAAAGTTGGGCAGCAGGTGATGCCCGAATGATTCGCATGGGCGACGTCAGCAAGGTCTACCGGATTCACACCGGGGACATAACCATTCTCGACCGGGTCAACCTCGAGCTGCCCTATGGCAGACGGCTTGGCATTCTCGGGCGCAACGGCGCCGGCAAGTCGACAATGATCCGCCTACTCAGCGGCGCGGAACGGCAAAGCTCAGGCGAGATAAACAGGGGCATGAGCGTGTCTTGGCCGCTTGCCTTTGGCGGCGCCTTCCAGGGATCGTTGACTGGGGCTGACAACCTGCGCTTCATCTGCCGAATCTACGGGGTCGAATGGCGCAGTGCGATTGACTTCGTAGCTGAGTTCTCGGACCTCGGCGCGTACTTGCGCGAGCCGGTAAAGACATATTCCTCGGGCATGCGTGCGCGCTTGGCGTTCGCCATCTCAATGGTGGTGGAGTTTGATTGCTTCCTGATCGACGAGATTATCGCTGTGGGCGACACTCGTTTTCACGAGAAGTGCCATACCGAGCTGTTCGATAAGCGGGGTGAGCGCTCGATGGTGATTGTCTCGCACGATGCCGGCTACATCCGCGAGCATTGCCACCGCGCCGCCGTGCTCAAGGACCGGCAACTGCACCATTTCGACGACGTCGAACAAGCTTTTGAGTTCTATAACGCCTGACCCGAAAGGAGCATGGTCAATGGCACGCCGCCTCAACGCAGTATTCTTCGATCGGGACGGTGTCCTGATGGAAGATCGCCACTACCTTGCCGACCCGGAGGGTGTTTTGCTAATCCCTGGCGCGCGGGCACTGATTGGGCGGCTGGTGGCGTCAGGCGCGAAGCAGTTCATCGTCACCAACCAGTCTGGCGTGGCACGTGGGCTATTATCGATCGCGGCGGTGGACGCAGTTCACCAGCGCCTGTTCGCCGATTTGGGCGGCAATCCCTTTGCCGGGGTGGCGGTCTGCCCGCACCACCCGCAGGGCAGCGTCGCGGTCTATGCCGTGGCCTGTGATTGCCGCAAGCCCGCGCCGGGCATGGTGCTGGGTTTCCTGCGCCAGTTCGGGCTCGATCCTGCCGCTTGCTGCCTGGTTGGCGACAAGGAAAGCGATGTCGCTGCTGCCGAGGCGGCGGGCATTCATGGCTTCCGTTTCGATGGCGGCAACCTGGATGATTGGTTCGCCCGTACCGTGCTGGCCGATGGAGGATTCGCTCTTGACGAATGACCGCACAAATCCCCCGGCTGCGGGACTCGAATGGCTGCGCTTCAGCGCCCTGCCGTTCTGGGCGACGGTCGGATATGACGCGCAGAACGCGAGCTTCCTCGAGCGGATGGACCGCCGCGGCGCGCCGCTCGCCGCCCAACCGCGCCGGGCAATGACCCAGGCGCGGCAGATTTTCGTCTACGCCCGGGCCGAAGCGCGTGGCTGGTACAATGGGGCAGGGGCCATAGCCCGCGCTGCCTTTGCTGCCATGGTGGAGCGCTATTTCGAGGCAGATAGCCGCCCCGGCTGGGCGTTTTCCTGCGACGCGGCTGGGCAGGTGACTGACGCTAAGCGCGATTTCTATGCCCAGGCCTTCTGCTTGCTGGCGTGCGCCCAACACGCCATGCTCACCGATGAGGCTGTCGCTCTGGATTTGGCCGACCGCACGCTGGCATTTATGGACACTGAAATGATGTCTACCCATGACGGCTATGCAGAATGCTGGCCTGACGCAGTCCTGCCGCGCCGCCAGAACCCGCACATGCACCTGATGGAATCACTGCTGGCGCTGCACGATGCCGATCCGCAGCGCGGATATTTGGCGCGGGCGGCGGCACTTGTGGATATGCTGGACGCGCGGTTCCTGCAGGCCGAGGGGCGCTGCCTAGGCGAATTCTTCGAGCAGGACTGGACCCCGCGCAATCCCCATACCGCTTTCGAACCGGGACATCACTTCGAATGGATATGGCTGCTCCACAGGTTCGAAGAGGCAGGGGGCGGCGACATGGCGGCCCGGCGGCTGGCCCTTCTCGAAGCGGCAGTCACCGGTTTTCGGAGCGATGGCCTATTGGTGGACGAGATGTCGACGGTGGGCGTGGCCGTTACCCCGGCGACGCGGCTGTGGCCGCTGACCGAGGCGATGAAAGCGCTGGCCTTGCCGCAGGCGGCCGCCATCAACGCACCTAGTCCGGCCGATTGCTGGGCGGCGCTGCATCGGCGTTTCCTGTCAGACGCGCCGGACGGCTGCTGGCAAGACCATTTTTCCGTGGATGGTCTCGAACTAGTGGATTTTATTCCAGCTAGCAGCCTTTATCACCTGTGCTGCGCGTTTGATTCTCTCGCTGAATTGTCGCATCAACGACAAGCTAGCAGTGCGCCAACTGGTGATGCACTAAAATTGGAGTAGTTACGGGGGCATGTTTCCAATTCGCAAATTGCGCCAGCGCAAGCTGGTGCGGCGGGCCGATGCGCTGCGCGAGAGCAAGCAGTTCGCCGAAGCTGCGCAGCTTTACGGAGAGGCGGCGCGCATGGCGCCCCACCGAGCCGATCTTTTC
>CANEVG010000401.1 GCA_947442095.1 Sphingomonadaceae bacterium | reverse complement strand
GACCCATGATGGCGAAGCGCGCGACGTGATCGAGATGCTGGCCGACTTGCCCGACCTGTGGGATGTAAACCTTTCGACCTGGACCAATGACAGCCAGACTTCGCGCTTCGCCAAGGAAGGGTTCCAGGAGGAATACACCGCCTTCGTGAAGCAAGTGACCGGCAAGCCGGTGGTCGGCGTTGGCCGTTTCACCTCGCCCGATACGATGGTCAGCCAGATCAGACGCGGCATCATGGATTTCATCGGCGCGGCGCGTCCGTCGATCGCCGACCCGTTCCTGCCCAAGAAGATCGAGGAAGGCCGCTTCGACGATATCCGCGAATGCATCGGCTGCAACATGTGCGTGTCGAGCGACTATACCTCGACCAATCTTCGCTGCACCCAGAACCCGACTATGGGTGAGGAATGGCGCAGGGGCTGGCACCCGGAAGTGATCAGCCCGAAAAAGTCCGAAGGATCAGTTCTGGTCGTCGGTGCCGGGCCCGCCGGGCTAGAAGCCGCGCTGGCGGCGGCGCGGCGCGGCTATGAAGTCCATCTCGCCGAAGCTTCGACCGAACTGGGCGGCCGCGTCACGCGGGAAGCGAAGCTGCCCGGCCTTTCCGAATGGGCCCGTGTACGCGACTGGCGCGTCGGCCAACTGGGACGATTGCCAAACGTCTCGATCTACCGCGACAGCCGGATCGATCCCGAGCATGCGCTGGAATTCGGCGCGCGCCATGTCGTCATCGCCACCGGTGCAACCTGGCGGCGCGACGGCGTGGGCCGCGAAAGCGGTTTTGCCATCCCCGGCTTCGACGGTCCGAACGTCTACACTCCGGATGACATCATGGCAGGCAGACTACCAGCCCATGGCCCGGTGGTCGTGTTCGATGACGACCATTACTATATGGGCGGCGTACTGGCCGAGCGGTGCTGCGCCGCCGGGCTTAATGTGACGCTGGTGACCCCCGCTTCCATTGTCTCTGCCTGGACGGTCAATACGCTGGAAGCTGCGCCGATCGCCAAGCGCATTGCGAGGCTCGGTATCGAGGTCGTGCCCTATACGGGCATTACAGGCTATCGCGACGGCAGCCTGGTGCTGATCAACGGTCTGACCGGCCATGAGACCGAGCGCCCAGCTGCGGCGCTGATCACCGTCACCGCACGACTGCCTGTCGATGTGCTCTATTCCGGCCTCGATCAGATGCGCGAACACTGGACAGCCGCGGGCATTGCCACGGTCACCCGGATCGGGGATTGTTATGCGCCGAGCACGATCCAGGCGGCGGTCTATGCCGGGCACAAGCTGGCGCGAGGGCTCGACGAGCCGACCGAAGGCATCATCCCGCGCGAATTGCCCATCATCGCCCGTGCGGTGCAGCATGATCAGAAGATTATCGCATGAAACTGCCCCTTGCGCTCGGCATCCTTGCACTGGCGGCTTCCCCAGCGGCGGCACAGCGAGCACGAGATCTCGGTGTGCCGTTCGAAGGGGTGCCGGGGGCGCTCAATGCGATCACGGACGTTCCGGCCGTCGAAGTCGGGCAAGTTACGCTCATTGCGGGCGAGGGCGTGGTGAAAGTCGGCAGCGGGCCGGTCCGCACCGGTGTAACGGTGGTGTTCCCGCGTGGCCAGGCACTGGCCGACAAAGCCGTGTATGGCGGCTTTTTCGACCTGAACGGCAACGGCGAGATGACCGGCAGGGCGTATCTTGAAGATTTCGGCATTGTGCAGGGGCCGATCGCAATCACCGACACCAACGGCATCGGGCAGGTTTACGCCGGGATCCAGCAATGGTCGTCGCGCAAGTTCGGTTCCGCGACATGGCCGGTCGTGGGTGAAACCTATAATGGTCGGTTGAGCGACATTGAGGGATTTCACGTCACCAGCGCGACCGCGCTTGCCGCGCTCGACGCGGCAAAGCCGGGGCCGGTTGCCGAAGGCAACGTCGGCGGCGGCACTGGAATGGTCTGCTTTGGTTTCAAGGGCGGCATTGGCACCGCTTCGCGCACTATCTCGGCCGAGGGCAAACATTTTACGGTGGGCGTACTCGTTCAGTGCAACACGGGTGATCGCAAGGTCTTGCGCATTGCCGGAACCCCCGTCGGGCGCGAACTGGGGCGGCGCTGGCTGCCCTGTTTTGACGCAAAACTTTCTCCCGTCGCCAAAGCCCCGAAATGCAGCGGGCAAGCCGAGGCGGGTGTCGCGCCGCCCGATACGGGATCGATCATCATAGTGGTTGGCACCGATGCGCCGCTCATGCCGCAGCAGCTCAACCGGCTGGCGCGCCGCGCAGCGATGGGGCTGGCGCGGCTCGGCTCCTATTCGGGCAACAGCTCGGGCGACATGATCGTGACGTTCTCTACCCAGCCGGCCGAGGTCGACCATGAGGCACAGGACACGCCTTCACCAATCAACCCGCTAGGCAGCACTGCGCTCGATCCACTGTTCGAGGGGGCAGTCCAGGCGACCGAGGAAGCGATCGTCAATGCGCTGGTCGCCGCTCGAACAATGACCGGCGCGAACGGGCAGCGCATCTTCGCTCTGCCCCACGACGAACTGACCGCTATCTTGACGAAGTACAACCGGCTGGAGACCCTCAGCAAATGACCCTGCCACGCGTAACTTATTCGAACATCGGCGAAGATTTCTCAGGTGTTCATGCGCACCTTGATGCTTTGATCCCCGAAGCCACGCGCCGCCTGCTGGGTCAGCGCCGTCCGTCGTTCATTGACGGTAGGGACAGCGACAGGGGCGAGGTGCTGATAGCGGTGAGCCCGATCGACAGCTCGCTGGTACTGGGTGAGTTCCCGCAAGCCGATCCTGCTCTGGTGGACGATGCGGTTGCCGCCGCACGGAGGGCCTATCCGGCGTGGCGCGATCTTGGCTGGGAACGCCGCGTGGCACTGCTGCGCGCCGCAGCCAAGGCACTGGAGCGCAGCAAATGGGACATGGCGGTCGCCGCGCTGATTGAGGTCGGCAAGTCGCGGTTCGAGGCGCTTGGCGAAGTCGAGGAAGCGATCGACCTCATCACCCACTACTGCGACGAGATCGAGCGGAACGATGGCTTTCGTGAATTGAGACCGGCTGCCGTTCCCGGCGAACGCTCGCGCGTCGTTCTGCGGCCCTACGGAGTGTTTGCAGTGATTGCGCCGTTCAACTTCCCGGTCGCGCTGTCACTGGCGATGATGAGCGCTGCCCTTGTGGCCGGCAACACCGTGGTGTTCAAGCCAAGCGAGGCGGCGGGGCTGACCGGGCGGCTCGTCATTGACGCGCT
>CANEVG010000400.1 GCA_947442095.1 Sphingomonadaceae bacterium | reverse complement strand
GGCCGCGAAAGTCTGGCAGTGTGCAGACCCCGCTGACTTCGGCGATGCCAGGCGCGGGGCGCATGCGTTCACCGGCCATGGCGACGATCTGGCCTTCACGGCGTATGCCGTAGAACTGGCCATAGCGGTGCGTGCTTGATCCCCATGGTCCGGGCTCGGTTGCACAGGCCAACTCTGCCATTTCCAGTGCATCGGCCTCGGTCAGCGCTTCGATCTCGGGATCAGAACTGGGCGCGGTTGCGGGGCCATCCGCGATCATCTGCAGCAGCGGCGCGGTACGAACCACGCGGGTGCCGCGCGGCGGGGCTAGTTCGGCCGGGGCGATGACCCAAATTTCATCGTCCGTGCCGGTCAGCACGTTCACCAGTCCTGCCTCATGACCTGGCGTCGCAGCGGCAAACGGCCCATAGGCAGCATCGATCCGGCAGATCTGACCGGTCACGCAGGCCAGATTGCCCTGAGGCCCGTGCAGCATGTTCCACACTGGGTTGTCGAGCACCCGGTCCAAGGGCTCCTTGCTCATGCCTGTTCGAGCAGCCGTTCGGCCTGCGCGCGCGCTTCGGGCGTGATTTCCGCGCCGGAAAGCATCCGCGCAATTTCCTCCTGCCGGCCCTTGGCATCGAGCAGCGCAACCGAGGTCCGCGTGACACTGCCGTCGCTGGCCTTGGCGATCAGGTAATGCGCGGTCCCGCGCGCAGCGACTTGCGGGCTATGCGTGACAGCCAGCAATTGCCCGCCCTGGGCAAGCCGGGCAAGCCGCTCGCCGATGGCACTGGCCACTGCGCCGCCAACACCCCGGTCGATCTCGTCGAAAATCACCGTTGCCGCACCGCCCTGCTCGGCTAGCGCGACCTTAAGCGCGAGAACGAAGCGCGACAGCTCACCGCCCGAGGCGATCTTGGTGAGTGGCGCAAAATCGGCACCGGGGTTGGTCGAAATCAGGAACTCCGCCGCATCGACACCCTGCGGCCCCCAGCGGTCTTCCGGCAGCCGCACTACCGCTGTGCGGAAGCGTGCGGCATCAAGCTTGAGCGGCGCAAGTTCCGCCGCCACAGCCGCATCGAGTTGCTTGCCTGCCTCGGCGCGGGCCACGGAAAGCCTTTCTGCCTTGGCCCGGTAGTCCAACCCGGCATCTCGCGCCGCGCGCTTGAGCTTCGCGATGGCGACCTCGCCGCCTTCGATCCCGTCCAGCGCGGCGCGCATAGCCAGCATGCGCTGCGGCAGTTCATCGACCGTGCAGCCGTGTTTGCGGCCCGCGGCACGCAGATCGAACAGCCGGGTCTCGATCCGGTCGAGCAGCAGGGGATCGTGCAAGAGAGCATCGGCGGCTTTCTCAAGCTTGTCTTCGGCCTCGCTCGCCTCGATCACCGCACGGTCCAGCGCTTCCAGCGCTTCGGCCAGCAGCGGGTGCTCGTGCGCGATCCTGTCGAGCCGGCGCGAGGCGCTGCGCAAAGTGGCGAGCGCCGAATCGGAGCCCGCCCAGAGGTGCTGGAGTTCGACAAGATCACCTGAAAGGCGCTCGCCCTTCTGCATCGACGCCCGCTGCTCGGCGAGCTCGGCCTCCTCGCCCACGAGCGGCGCCAGCGCGGTCAGGTCAGCCAGATGCGCGATCAGCAAGTCCTGCTCGGCCGAGGCTGCCGCGATCCGGGCCTGCGCCTCGGCAAGCGCGGCTTCCGCCGCCCGCCACTTGTCCCAAGCTGCCGCGACCTCGGCCACATCAGCGCGGGCATAGCGATCCAGCAAGGCGCGGTGGCCGCGCGCATTGACCAGCCCGCGATCATCGTGCTGGCCGTGCAGTTCGACCAGGCTGCGCGCCACATCGCGCAAGAGCGCCATGCCGACCGGCTGATCATTGACAAACGCGCGGCTGCCGACAGCGCTGCCGCTATCGGTCTTGAGCCGGCGGCGGATGATCAGCGGCTCTCCCGGTTCCACCTCGATATCCGCCTCAGCCAGCACGCTGCGCAGTTCTGCGGGCAGACGGTCGAATTCGAAGGTCGCGGTCACGCTTGCCTGGTCAGCCCCGGCGCGGATCAGACCGGCATCGGCGCGGTCCCCCAGCACAAGGCCCAGCGAGTCCAGCAGGATCGATTTGCCCGCCCCGGTCTCGCCCGTGAGAACGCCGAGTCCGCTCCGGAAAGCGAGATCGAGTGCCTCGATCAGCACGATGTTGCGAATGGAAAGCCCGGTCAGCATGGATACATATCATTATCGCCTCGGGCCGCCCGCGTCACCCTGCTCTCGCGCAATTGCCCCCCTGTTCGCAAATCTGTGGGTAACTTGTGGATTTGAGGGTTTTTGTGACAGCACCATGACAGACTGCCACAGGACCGCAACGCGCGTCAGGCAGGGCTGAGCGCGTTGCAAAAGCCCTGACATGAGGTGACCAGCATGACACCGCACGCAAAACCATGGAGCGCCAAGCTTCGGGGAGCCCTTCCCTCCGCCACCGAACTTGCTACGTCGCCGCCGGCCTGGCTCGATCTGCCCGAACCGCGCAGCTTCCGGCCCAAGCGCAAGGTCCGCACGGTCTGGATATCCGACATCCACCTTGGCACGCGCGGGTGTAATGCCGCCATGCTGCTCGATTTTCTGGCGTCGATCGAGTGCGAGACGCTCTACCTTGTCGGCGATATTGTCGATGGCTGGCGTCTCTCCCGCGGTTGGTACTGGCCCGATGCCCACAATGAGGTGGTTCGCCGCATCCTCAAGATGGCGCACCGAGGCACCCGGGTGGTGCTGATTGCGGGCAACCACGATGAAATGCTGCGGCCCTATGCCGGGATGAGCTTCGGCGGGGTAGAACTGGCGCATGAGGCCATCCACATCACCGCTGACGGGCGACGGCTGCTAGTGACGCATGGCGACGGGTTTGACGGCGTGGTGCTCTATGCCCGCTGGCTGGCGTTTCTAGGGGACAAGGCCTATTCGGTGCTGCTGCGCGCCAATGGGTGGTTCAATGCGGTGCGCCGCCAGTTCCAGCTGCCATACTGGTCGCTTTCGGCCTACCTCAAGAAGCGTGTGAAGAACGCGGTGCAGTTTGTTTGCGCGTTCGAGGAAGCCGTGGCCCACGCTGCGCGCGACATGGCGGTGGACGGCGTGGTTTGCGGCCATATTCATTGCGCCGAAATTCGCCAGATCGGCGAGATCACCTACTACAACGATGGCGACTGGGTCGAAAGCTGCACCGCGCTGGTGGAGGATTTTCAGGGTGCAATCACCATCGTGGACTGGGCTGCGGTGTGCTTCGCGGAAGCGCAGG
>CANEVG010000399.1 GCA_947442095.1 Sphingomonadaceae bacterium | reverse complement strand
TTCGGTCATGGCCTCGCCGCCCGCCACCAGCACCGGGCCTTCGCCTTCGATGCCAAGGTCCAGCGCGATCGGTTCGGCAATACTGGGCAGCGCGTGCCGCGCGCCCGTCAGCAGATCGATGGGCTTGCGCGGAATATCGAGCCCGCTTTCGGCCAGCGCCGCCAGCACCGTCAGCGAAGCGCCATTGGGTTCGCCGTGATAGAGCACTGCCGTCTTGAGGAGAGCCTCCACCATCAGACGATCCCTTCCATCACCAGGCTATAACGCGCCGCCACGTCGGTCTTGCCCATCGCCCAGGTCTGGCGCACCGCATCGCGCTCATAGACCCGCTTGAGCCAGCGCATGATGTTCGGCGTCTTCTCCTTGCTGGCCAGATCGGGCTGCGTGAGCGGCAGCGAGTAAGTCGAATTGAAGATGTTGATATCGGCAAGGCTGTACTGGTGGGAGCCGACATAGTCGCGCTTGCCCAGTTCTTCCTCCAGCTTGGCAATCCCCAGCGCCACGCGGCGGCGGCTTTCGGCCATTTCCTCTGCGCTGAAATCCCCGTTGATCGCCTTGCGCCACGCGGTCCGGCGTTCGGGCAGCGGAATGCGCTCGATCGCGGCGGCCAGCTCTTCCGGATCGCGCTCGCGCACGCGCGGGCCGACGAACACGCTCCAGCCGATCATCGAGAAGCTGGGGCCGAGCCATTGGTCCATGAACTTCATCCACCAGCGCACCCGCCAGCGGTCCTGCGCATCGGCGGGCATCAAGGCCGGCCCCGCAAACGCCGCGTCGACATATTCCATGATCGCGGTGCTCTCGGTCAGGACGCGATCCCCCCAAGGCCCGGAATGCGTCATTGCCGGGATCGTGCCCTGCGGATTGATCGCGAGGTATTCCGGCTTGTGCTGATCGAACTGCAGCATGTCGATATAGTGGCTGGCAAAGGGCACGCCCTTCTCCATCAGCGCCAGCATGGGCTTGCCCGAATTGGCGTTGGGCTCCCAGTGATAGAGCGTAACCTCAGCCATACCTGCTGCCCTCTCCCGACCCCGCGTGCTGCACAATTTTGTTAGTAAACCATACTAAATCACTGCGAAGCAGGGTTCAAGCGCCCCTGCCCCGATAGACAGATGCCAATGGGGCTTACGGCCTCGCGCGGCCGCGCGCCAAAGGCTGCGGAGCACCCGGATTTCATCTGGTGACACGCTTACGCGCACCAAGGGTCAGCGTGATGCCATGCTCCAACGCCACAGGCCGTCATGCCCTGAAAGTGGCGCGGCCAATCGCGCTTCGCCGGCGCGGCGCAGGCCATCGGATTCGAGCAGCCCGCGCAGCACGGTCCAGTCGCTCCAGCGGGTCAGGCCCTCGATCCGCCCCGCACCGGCAAGCGCCTGATGCACCGCACGCAGCGGCACCTGAGCAAGGTCGATCCGATGCACAGCGGCAGCGCTGCGCGCATAGTCTGCCGATTCGGCCAGACGGCTATCGAACACCAGCAGCGCCGGAACCGTCGCAGCACCGGCCGCAACCGGTATCGCCACCGCCGCGCCCGCCAATGCCGATGCCTTGAGAAGCCCTCGCCGCGTCGTCCGCATCAGCCCGCCTTCCCGAGATACTTCGCAACCGCCTGCAGTTCGGCGTCGGTCACGTCCACGCGCGTCTGCGCCGGCATCGCGCCCTTGCCCATGCGCACCACGCTTTTCACATAGTCTGCGGTCAGATCGGTGCGGTTAACGAGCAAGCCCTTGTCGGGCGTCTCGCCCATCATCATGCGCTGCTTGGTGAGCAGGTTGGAGCCCATCCCGCCGAGCAGATGGCAATAGCCGCAGTGCACCTCGAACAGCACTTTGCCGTCCCCGCCCGGCTTCAGCCGGTCACCGGCAGGCGCCTCGGGCCGCAGCATATAGGGCGGCATCATCATGGGCGGCCCCGGAGGCGGCGCATCCGCCAACACGGCACTTCCGCCAGCCAGAACAAGCGCAGAGACGAGGAGCGCGCGAGAAACCAACTTGCTCATGCCTTGCCTCCCGCGTTCTTGGCTCGCTGGGCGGCATAGGCCGCGGGCCAGATCCCCTGCTTGCCCGGCGCAACGATACCATTGGGATCGAGCGCGGTCTTCACCTTCTCGGTCATCCGCCGCAGCGCCTGGTTGTTGAAGCCGAAGGTATCGGCCACCGGGTCCATCCAGCCCAGATGGGTGCGATATTCCGCGTAGCCCGCCTTCGCGCTCTCGCTGATCAGCGCATCGAACAGCTTGCGCATGTTCGCCACCATTTCCGGCTGGTCGCGGTCATACATCAGCATGTTGATGTTGTTCGCAAAGCGCCCGCCGATGGTAAAGCTGGCGTAGAAATCGACATCGTGGTCGGCGATGATCTTCCGGCTGCGTTTCAGCTGGTCCATCACATACTTGCCGGTTGCCGGAACCACGGGCGAGAAGCCCAGGTGCGCGCCGCGCCCGCCGATCCAGTCAGACATCTGCAGCGGCACGGCAGACGGCACGCCCATCGTCGTTTCATACTGGCCGATGGGATCGCCGGTGCGCCACCAGTTCTCGACCGGAGCCGCATCGAGGTGCCGCTTCATCGCCGCCTTGACCACTTCGGCCCGTGCCTTGACCACCGGCTCTTCGCCATAAAGGCGCAGCGCCACCTGCCAGTAACCCAGCTTGTACTGCTTCAAGAGCTCCTGCACCCGCCATTCCGGGATCGCACCGGGCTTGTCCCAGAAGTCCTTGCGCTGGCCCTTGAGCACCATCTTGCCGAGCCATGATGGCACGAACACGTTCTGATCAACCAGCCCTGAAATCTTGAGCGGCGCGATCGTATCGATCACCCAGGCGATGTCTTCCTCGTTCGGGATGTCCCACACCAGTTCAAGGCTGGTCTCGGGCGCGGGCTGCAGCCATACGCCCGCCTTGGTCACCACGCCGAGGTTCGACTGCGTGAACGCCATGTCGAAAGTCGGGCCATAGCTGAACGGGAACAGGTGCCAGGAAGGATTGCCCTCCATGGCACCCATGCCGGTGCGCACCAGATCGCCATCGGGCAGCACCGCCTCGATTCCGCACAGATTGCGCGCGTGGAGGCCATACGAGGTGTACCCGATGCCGTGATCGAGCGCGTTGCCGAGCACCGAGCCCCAGGCATTGCCCGGCACCGAAAGCCACAGCGGTGCCTTGGCGCGCTGGATCGCATCATAGAGATCGAAGAAGCCCACGCCCGGTTCGACCACGCAATAGGAGAGCGTGCTGTCGAGCTCGAGGATCTTGTTCATGCGCCCCAGATC
>CANEVG010000398.1 GCA_947442095.1 Sphingomonadaceae bacterium | reverse complement strand
CCAAGCCGTCATCGCCGAAGCGGAAGCGCAGCTCGCCGGACGCGGCCGCCTTGTCATTCGGCCTTCGGGAACCGAACCGGTCATACGCGTGATGGCCGAGGGCGACGATGCGGCAGAAGTCGCGCAAGTTGTCGACACGATCTGCGACGCCGTGCGAAAAGCGGCCTGAAGGAGACTGCCGCCATGCTCGACATGCGCCCTGATTGCGAACGCTGCGGCACCGATCTGCCTGCAGAGGCACCCGGCGCATTCATCTGCTCGTTCGAATGCACCTTCTGCGCCGAATGCGCCGACGCGCTGGATGACCGCTGCCCCAACTGCAGCGGCGAACTGATGGACCGGCCATCGCGCGCCAAGGCCCTCCACGCAAAGTTTCCGCCGTCCACGCAGCGGAAGTTCGGGGGATGAATCCCCCACGCGTGCTATCCATCGCGGGTTCGGATTCGAGCGGGGGCGCGGGCATCCAGGCCGATATCAAGACCATCACCATGCTTGGCGGCTATGCGATGACCGCGATCACCGCGATCACCGCGCAGAACACCGTGGGCGTGCAGGCCGTCGAGGCCGTCGGCGATGAACTCCTGCACCGCCAGATCGCCTCTTGCATCGATGATATCGGCGTGGACGCGGTCAAGATCGGGATGCTCGGTAGCGCAGGCGCGGTGCGCACCGCAGCGGCGGCGCTGGCCGCGGCCCCCACGGGCGGCGTGGTGTGGTTTCCCGTCGTGCTCGATCCGGTGATGATTGCCAGTTCCGGCGCAAGGTTGGCCGATGCGGCAACGATCGATGCCATGGTCGAAGGGCTTTTTCCCCTTGCCACCCTGCTCACTCCCAATCTGCCCGAACTGGCCGCACTCACTGGCGCTTCGTTGGGCACGGCAGCCGATATTGTGGCCGCAGGTCAGGCACTGGCGCGCGCGCACAAGTTCCATCTGCTCGTGAAGGGCGGACACGGCACGGGCGACTTGGTGACCGATTTCCTGTTCGCGCCAGACGGCACGTTTCAGGAATTTGCTGCTCCGCGCATCCCGACGCGCCATTCGCACGGCACTGGCTGTACGCTTTCCAGCGCGATTGCCACGCTGCTGGCCACGGGCCTCCCGCTTGCCAAAGCCGTGCAGGAGGCACGCAGTTTCGTCCGCGCCGCCTTGCTCGCCGCGCCTGAGTTCGGCTCAGGCAGCGGCCCGCTGGGGCACTACGCGGTCCGTTAAGGGATCAGGCAGTTTGCCCCCCCAGGGACAAAAGCTTGCGCGCCAGCCGCGCGCGGCGGTCCCCTGTCAATAGATAGGCCAGATTGGCAGCGAACACCGCGATCCCCAGAACGCCGAAAAGCCAGCTCATGGTGTTCCCAAACAGGTAGCCCAGCGCCAGAACAAGGATGATGGACGGCACGAACAGCAGACTGAGGAACGCAAACACTTTGGCGACGATCACTATCTGCTTCACGTTGGGGTCCTCGCCAAAAAACGGTCCAGCCTCTGTGCTGGCCCTATCGTATTGGTGGTAGGCGTTTTTAGCAGCCGAGCCAACTGCCCGAACGAATGACAGGCACAAAGGGTCAGTCGACCTGCCGCTCCAGCACGAAGTACACGCTGTCGCACCATTGCTCGCCCACCAGCCAGGTGTGCGCCTGCCGGTGGGTTTCGTGAAAGCCCAGCCGCTCCAGCAGGCGGATCGAGGCGGCATTGCGCGGATCGACGTCGGCCTGCAGGCGCGCAAGGCCATGCACAGCAAAGGCCCGTTCGATCACCGCGCCAAGCGCCTCGTGCATCAGGCCACGTCTCCAGAACGCAGGGTCGAGCAGATACCCGATCTCGGGAAAGCGGTAGAGCCCAGCCTTGCCGATCAAGCGCCCTGCATGCTCGATCACGAAGTCCTCACCCTCCCCCGGCGGGATCGTCATCATGCCCTGAAGGAAATCCGCCGTCTCCTCGCGGCTCTCGTGCGGCGGAGTTGACCAATAGGCCAACGTGCGCGGCTGGCGCATAATCTGATGAAGCGCCTCCAGATCGTCGCAGCGCGCCGGCCGTAGCATCAGCCGTTCAGTCCGCAGCGTAGTCATGGCCGTTTCAGCCGCAATCAAGCCCGTAGAACGCGGTGATGTGTCCCCAGGCCTCTTCCGCACTCTCGACCATGCGGAACAGGTTCAGGTCCTCGAGGTTGATCACGCCTTCCTCCGCCATCGCTTCGAAATCGATCACCCGGTTCCAGTAGTCCGCGCCGAACAGCATGATCGGGATCGGCTGCATCTTGCCCGTCTGGATCAAGGTGAGCAGCTCGAAAAACTCGTCGAACGTGCCGAACCCGCCCGGAAACACAGCCACAGCGCGGGCGCGCAGCAGGAAGTGCATCTTGCGCAGCGCAAAATAGTGGAACTGGAAGGAAAGGTGCGGCGTGACGTAGCCGTTGGGCGCCTGCTCGTGCGGCAACACGATGTTGAGCCCGATTGATTCCGCGCCCGCTTCCGCCGCGCCGCGATTGGCCGCCTCCATGATCGAAGGCCCGCCGCCCGAGCAGATCACGAACTGGCGCTTGGCCTCTTCCACCACCGCGCAGGTGCTGGCGATCGAGGCGAGTTTGCGCGCTTCCTCATAATAGCGCGCCTTGGCGATCAGCCGCTCGACCACCGCCTTGCGCTCGGGCGTCGCGGCCTCGGCCCGCAAGGCCTCGCATTCGTCCGGCGCAGGAATGCGCGCCGAGCCGTAGATCACCAGCGTCGAGCCGATCTCTGCCTCGTCCAGCAGCATCTCGGGCTTCAAGAGTTCCAGCTGAAAGCGCACCGGGCGCAATTCCTCGCGCAGCAGGAAATCGGTGTCGCGAAACGCCAGCCGATAGGCCGGATCCTGCTGCTGCGGCGTGCTGCGGGGCTGCGCTTCCACAAAACCGGCTTCCTGCTCGGCCTTGTAGAACTTGGCGTGGGTCAGATCGTGGCTGGTTTCATCGTCGGTCATGTTCCCAGCGTTTCGCAAGGGATCGGCCAAACCGCAATGCCTGATCGCACCGGATCGGCAGATGCAGGTGCGGCCCAATGAGCCGCAACCCCAACCGCAGTACGAAGCCAGAGGTATCAGCCTGAAAACACGGTTGAAATAGCGAGAGATGGATGCCCCGCGAGGATTATAACTTTCTTCCGTCAGACTCCGCCGCCCTCCGGATATCCCTAGCAATAACTGGGTTTCTTCTCACTCCGATTCCGCCTTCCGCCGTTGACGTTCGCCCAAAGCCCCGATAACATGTGGGGATAAATGTGGGGATCTAGAGTGTGGGGAAGCTG
>CANEVG010000397.1 GCA_947442095.1 Sphingomonadaceae bacterium | reverse complement strand
GGAAGAGTTGTAGGTCACCGGCACGCCCTGCGTCACCGCAAAATCGGCCTCGGCAAAGGCGGCCCAGCCCATCATCGGCGCGCCCGCACTTTTGCGGCACCCCTCACAATGGCAAAGCGCGGTATGCTGCGGTTCACCCTTTACGATATAGCGCACCGCGCCGCATTGGCACCCGCCAGCCAGTTCCATTGCTGCTCTCCGTGCCCAGATTCGCTGACAAATGAGAACATAACAGGATCAAACTGACCTACAAGATGTACTTCGAAAGATCAGTGTTGCCCGCCAGCCCAGCCAACTTGCCCGAAACATAGGCCGCGTCGATCACCACCGTCTCGCCCGCGCGGTCCTCAGCGTCGAAGCTCACTTCCTCGAGCAGCTTTTCCATCACCGTCTGCAGCCGCCGTGCACCGATGTTCTCAAGGCTTTCGTTCACCTGGCACGCCACGCGCGCAATCTCGCGGATCGCATCCTCGGAAAAGTCGAGCGTCACTTGCTCGGTCACCAAGAGCGCGCGGTACTGCTCCACCAGATTGGCGCGGGTGGAGGAGAGGATATGCACGAAGTCGTCCTCGCCCAGCGCCTGCAGCTCCACCCGGATTGGCAGGCGGCCCTGCAGTTCGGGCAGCATATCGCTGGGCTTGGCCACATGAAACGCGCCCGATGCGATGAACAGCACGTGGTCGGTCTTCATCGGGCCATATTTGGTCGCAACTGTAGTGCCTTCGATCAGCGGCAGCAGATCGCGCTGCACGCCTTCGCGGCTCACCGATCCACCGCGCACGTCGCTCACGGCGATCTTGTCGATCTCGTCGATGAACACGATGCCATTGGTCTCGGCATTGATCAGCGCGGTGCGCGCGACATCATCCTGATCCATACGCTTTTCGGCTTCTTCATCGACCAGCTTGTCCCACGCATCGGCCACGCGCAGCTTGCGGCGCTTGAGCGGGCGCTGGCCGAAGGCCTTGCCCATCATTTCGGACAAGTTGATCATGCCGATCCCGCCGCCAATGCCGGGCAGTTCCATCGGCTTCGAAGCTGCGTCCTCGATCTCGATCTCGACTTCGACATCGTCCATCGCGCCTTCGGACAGGCGCTGGCGGAAGCTCTCGCGCGTCGCCTCGCTCGCGCCGTCGCCCACCAGCGCTTTCAGCAGCCGGTCCATCGCCGCCTTGCTCGCCGCCTCGTGCACCGCGCCGCGCCGCCTCTCCTTCTCGAGCCGCACCGCCTCTTCGACGAGATCGCGCCCGATCTGCTCTACGTCGCGGCCAACATAGCCGACCTCGGTGAACTTGGTCGCCTCGACTTTCACGAATGGCGCTTCGGCAAGCTTGGCCAGCCGGCGGCTGATCTCGGTCTTGCCGCAGCCCGTCGGCCCGATCATCAGGATGTTCTTGGGCGTCACTTCCTCACGCAGTTCGGCAGGCAGCTTCTGCCGCCGCCAGCGGTTGCGCAAAGCCACCGCAACAGCGCGCTTAGCATCGCGCTGGCCGACGATATGTGCATCGAGCGCAGCAACAATGGCTTTAGGAGTAAGGGCTTCGTTCATGGCAATGTCCTGAGGTCCGTTCGCACGCGAACAGAAGCGTTCAAATGGTCTCGAGCGTCACGCGATCATTCGTGAACACGCAGACTTCCGCCGCGACCTGCATGGCCCGGCGCACAATCTTCTCGGGATCGTCTTCATAAGGATCGAGCGCCTTGGCCGCCGCGAGCGCATAATTGCCGCCCGAACCGATTGCCGCGATCCCGCCCTCCGGCTCCAGCACATCACCGTTGCCGGTCAGGATCAGCATCGTGTCCGCGTCCGCCACGATCATCAGCGCTTCCAGGTTGCGCAGATACTTGTCAGTGCGCCAGTCCTTAGCCAGTTCCACTGCCGCACGCATCAATTGCCCGCGGTGCTGCTCCAGCTTGCGCTCAAGCCGCTCGAACAATGTGAAGGCGTCGGCAGTCGCCCCGGCAAACCCGGCGATGACCTTGCCCTGCCCGTCATCACCCACAGCACCGATACGGCGCACCTTGCGGGCATTGGGTTTCATTACAGTGTTGCCCATGGAAACCTGCCCATCACCGGCAATGACGGTGCGGCCGTTCTTCCTGACCCCGATGATGGTGGTCCCGTGCCACTGCACGAGTCCGTGGTTGGGGTGTTGTTCGTTCATGCACCGAATATGGGATGTGCACGACGCGGTTCAAGCATCATGCCCGCCCGGACTAGCTTCCATTCGGGCCCGAACCGCCCGGTACGCCACCACCGCCAGGCCCGCCGACCCCCGGGATCGCACCGACTGAACCGATGTTGCCGAACAGATCTTCGAAGAAGCTGCGCGTGCGGCCCAGCGTCGGGGTCTTGTGGCCATCAGGGTCAAGCCGCGCGATTTTCTCCATCCCGCCACGCTCGACACTGGCAACATTCCCCCTCGCATCGAAGTTCACTTTCAGCACCGTCTGCGAACCCGTCTGCGGCCGCTTGAACGGGCGCTGCTTGGTGTCAATCGACATGTAATACCAGGTCTGCTGGCCAAACTCGCTCTTGAAGGTGGGCTGGCCAAGCGAACGCTCGACCGAAAGGCGGTTGTCGATGCCCGGCTGGATCGAATTCGTCAGCGCCGGATCGATCAGATACCCGCGGTGATCCTTGATGCTGGCGCAGCCGCTTGCCATCACCGCCAGCACGCCGAGCGTTGCCGCTCCCAGTCCCTGCTTCATCCAGCCGTTGACGCGCATTGCCTACTCCGAAAATTCCAGAAGGCCGACTGAAGTCGTGCCCCATGGGGGCGTTTGCCAAAAGGCGCACGCTGCCTATATCGCATGGTGCCTTAAGGTGCGAAACGCATTACTGCAATGCCACCCGGTGCAGCCCAATTCCACATTGCCTGAAGCGTACCTCATTCGCGCTGAACGGCCCGATACCTTGAAGGACCAGCCGCCCATGTCGTTTCTAGCCCGCCTGTTCGGCAACCGGCAGGATGATCGCGATACGGTGCGCGAGTTGTGGCACCGGATTGTCGCCATCGCCCGCGAAAAGGCGTGGTACCGCGATTGCGGCGTCGCCGATACGCTCGCCGGGCGCTTCGATCTGATCACGATGGTGGTCTCGCTGGTGATGCTGCGCATGGAGCGCGAGGAGAATCTGATCACCCCCTCGGTCTGGCTGACCGAACTCTTCGTGGAAGACATGGACGGCCAGCTGCGCGAACAGGGCGTGGGCGATGTTGTCGTCGGCAAGCATATCGGCAAGCTGATGGGCACGCTTGGCGGACGGCTCAATGCTTACCGCG
>CANEVG010000396.1 GCA_947442095.1 Sphingomonadaceae bacterium | reverse complement strand
GTGATTGCTCACGCCTGCCTTTTTCCGGTTGAGCATCTGCTGGAGGCTTAGAGCTTGCCGTCTGCAGCGTTGTTCATTTTGGTCGAAACCAGGTTAAAGGTGTTCGACAGCGAGTTGCCCAGCGCGCCCATGGCGGTGATGGCGGCAACGGCAATAAGCGCAGCGATGAGGCCATATTCGATGGCTGTTGCGCCTTCCTGATCGTTCAGAATTTCACGAAAAAGCGTCATAAACTTGTGTCCCTCTAAGCGTGACCTGTGCCACTCCCGCCTACTTCAATATGCACCGACCCCCCGGCCGGCTTTTTTGCAGACACTGTAAAAATATACGTCAAATGCTGAAAAAGACTTAACGGGCTGTCATTGCATTGGTCCGATCCGGTCTAAACAAAAAGCAGCAGGTATGGCTGGTACACCCGCTGCTCCGGTTCATCGCAAAGAACGGTAAACTTAGAGCTTGCCGTCCGACGCGTTGTTCATGCTGCTCGAAACCAGACGGAAAGTGTTGGAAAGCGAGTTGCCCAGCGCGCCCATGGCGGTGATGGCGGCAACGGCGATAAGCGCGGCGCTCAGGCCATACTCGATGGCAGTTTCACCTTCCTGATCGTTCAGAATGTTGTGAAAAAGCATCATGATAGTTGGTCGCCGCGGTGTGGCTCGCGCCGCCTCCGGCCGATGTGATCTTTACCGCCCGTCCCCGGCCGATAGAAATTACCCTATTTGCGATAGCCGGAAGTATCCAACGCGGTTGAAAAATGTCGTGCTGGGACCGGACTGCCCGGCTGCGCTGCCAGTTGCGCGCTGCACAGGCAGCAGAATCAGTCGTTCGCATTGACTACTTCGCTGTCGACCTTCCTCCACAAATTGGTCATCTCGTTGCCGAAGGCGGACATGCCCAGAACAAGGCTCATCGCGATTACGCCGATGAGCAACCCGTACTCGATCGCCGTAGCGCCGGACCGATCCTGCAGCGGCTCGCGGACAAAGTCCCACATGAAACGGCCCCCTTGCGCAGAGCAGGCCGAACGCAAAGTTGGCCAATCTCAAATCGGAACACTGTGCAAAGCACGTAATGCCCGTTTCGTACTAACTAACTAGCGATTTGGCCCTAACAAAGGGTTATCGAAGTGAGATCAGATGGAAGAGAAACCGACAACGCCCGAGCAAGCGGTGCTGACAGTGGTGGCGCTGGCCCTCATCGATGAGGCGGGTCTTGTGCTGATGCAGCGGCGCCCTGCGCACCGCACGCATGGCGGCCTGTGGGAGTTTCCCGGCGGAAAGGTGGAGCCGGGCGAGGGGACGCGCGCGGCTCTTGTCCGCGAGATCGAGGAGGAACTTGGCCTCACGCTGGCCGCGGATGCTCTCGTGCCGGTCAGCTTCGCCGCGCGCGAAGGCAGCGAGGGCGAACCGCCACTGGTGTTGCTACTCTATGCCTGCCGCGCCTGGCAGGGCACGCCGGTGTGCGAGGCGGGTGCCGGACTGCTATGGACCAGCCCTGACGATATCGCCGCGCTTGCCATGCCCCCGCTCGATGTACCGCTGGCTGCGGCCTTGCGCGCCGACCAAGGAGCAGCCACGAAAAAACCCACTTAAAATGACTTGCCAAGCGTCGGGCGCACACCTAATGGCGCGTCTCCCATGCACCCGTAGCTCAGCTGGATAGAGCATCAGACTACGAATCTGAGGGTCGGGCGTTCGAATCGCTCCGGGTGCACCATTTTTCAAAGACTTTGTGAGAAAGATCAGGATACCTAGCGGGCCAGGACCAGCATTGTAGGCAGCGATAGCCAGATGCACTGCCCCGAACCTGTCGAGCATCTGGCGCAGATACTGCGCTGCACCGAAGATGTTAGCCATTGGGTCAAAGCGGTTTGTAATCCCAAGATCGCGGGCGGTTCCCGGCACCAGCTGGCCCAAGCCAGCGGCACCAGCTTTGCTGATCGCCAAAGGATTATACCGGGACTCTGTCCACACCAACGCGCCGAGAAGGCCCGCCGGTAACCCATATTGTGTCTCCGCAGCGTAGACATGGGGAAGGTAGCTTGCCCTGCGAAAACCCGGCGGCCTCTCGTTTGCGGATTTCGCGCAGCTGTAGGGAAGGTGGATCCAGCCCGCTTCGACGATAACCGCGGCGGGCAAGGCAGTATCTTTGGGACGTTTCCAGATACCTTGTTCGACCAATTGGAAACCGTTTGACGCCTCGGCTACACGGAAGCCCGAGATACTGGTGTCACCAACCAGACACAGGTTATCGCGGCAGCAATCATCATTGATAGCCAGAATCCTGAACTTGCGGGGAAGCGCCGAAGGTGTCAGACACAAAGTCCATCGACCAGCGTGCTCCCGGGGCGAGCGATACGGGCTTTGGAAAGCTCCAAACCGCCATGTTTCGACTTCAGCTTGTAAAAGGTCGCGGTGCTCAGCCCATGCTTCCGGCAAATCTCAACCGTTGGCAGCCAGGCCTCCCGCTCCTTCCAATGGGCAGACTCTACATCTGATCGAGAGATCTTTCGTAAGCGCGAATTTCGGCGCACCTATGCAGGTTTGCGTGGTGTTGCGATGAAAGTGTCCACCAGCATGGAGGTGGACACCTATGACGATGACGCGGATCGGTCCGCATGGTTTGGCGACAATGAGCGTGAGGCGCGATGGTCGTCGCTGCTACGAACCGGCTAGCAAGGAGCGCTTGATCGAGGCGTGTCTTCGGCCTGGAGTATCGCTTGCGGGGCTGGCGCTGCAGCACGGGGTCAATGCCAATCTGTTGCACAAATGGGTTGCGAAGCGCCGACAGCGTCAACTCGAGATCGAGCCGCCGAGCCCTGGCGTGGCGCAGTTGCCGGAACCGGCAGCATTTGTCCGTGTTGAAACGTTGCCAGTGTCCACTGTGCCGAGCGCCGGATCGTTGATGCTTCAGCCTGCGGAGACGGTGACCTCGGCACGTCTGCAGGCGTCGATGCCCAATGGGGTGACGCTGATGCTCGAGGGATGCGACGCGCAGTTGCTGGCAGTCATGATTGATGCATTGGGGCGCTGCGATGTTTCGTCTGTCGGCTGATGTGCCCGTCTATCTGCACCGGGATCCGATCGACTTCAGGTGCGGGATCAACAGTCTTGCGATTTTGGTCGAGCAATCGATGGGGCTCAATCCGATGGCCCGGGCGATCTACGCATTTTGCAATCGCGGCCGCAATCGGGTGAAGCTTTTGCTTTACGATCGCTCGGGATTTTTGCTGGTCCTGAAGCGTCTTGAGGAAGATCGGTTTTTCTGGCCGAGGGGACACGAGGCAGTGC
>CANEVG010000395.1 GCA_947442095.1 Sphingomonadaceae bacterium | reverse complement strand
GATGAAGCCTTTGCCGGATACCGCCGCCAGACCTTCCATCACCGCGAAGAACAGTTTCGCGCGGTTATCCCCGCTGCGCTGCGCCGGCCGGTGCTCGGCGGGCTGGGAGCGCTCTATCCCAAGCTCGACCGGGCGCCGCGCCCCTTGCGCGCCAAGACCACGCTGCTCAGCCTCGCCGCCAGCGGGGAGGAGGGGTATGCGCGGGCGCTCTCGGTCACTGGGCCGGAGCTGCGCAGCTCGCTCTATTCAAGCGAATTCAAGCGCCTGCGAGGAAGTTATCGCGCCGAGCAGCCGTTCGTCGAGCTGATGCGGGGCGCGCCTGCCCGCAGCGGACTCGACCGCGCGCAATATGCCGATCTCAAGTTCTACTTGCCCGGCGATATCCTGACCAAGGTCGACCGCACGAGCATGGCCGTGAGCCTCGAAGCGCGCGAACCGCTTCTCGATCATCGTTTGATCGAGTTTGGCGCACGCCTGCCGGAACGGCTGCGGGTGCGTGGTTCGACCGGAAAATGGTTGATGAAGCAGGCGATGCGGCGCTATTTGCCCGATGATATCCTGTTCCGGCCGAAGATGGGCTTTGTTACCCCGATCGCGGCCTGGCTGCGCGGGCCGCTGGCGGACGAGACCCGCCGGGTCGCCACAAGCAGTGCACTGGCCCGTACCGGCTGGTTTGACATGGCGCGGCTGGCCGCACTGACGGATGCGCACATCGCGGGAGCGAGTGATCACAGCCGCCTGATCTGGCAATTGCTGATGCTCGATCGAAGTCTTAATTTAATACTGTAATTTCAGATATTTAATTCATCTTACCTGTAAGCTCTCGCAATTATGATTAGGACAGTGTTAACCATTCTGGACTAGACAGAGTTGTCACCAATCCGGTGCCAGCCTTCCAAGTGGCGGTTCATGCGGCAGTTTTTGCGGTCCACAATCGGAACATCGTTGCTGATCAGCCTCGGTCTGTGGCTAATCGGTTGCAGCGACTTTGTCGGTCACGGCTACTGGAACATTGTCTACAAGAATTCCAGCAGGGCCGCGCCCGCCTCGATCGTGTTGGTTTCGTTGGACGATGCGCCTACCATTGGCACGGCTGAAGAAGCCCGTTTGCTTGATGCCGTGCGCCGCACAATGCCGCGCAATGTGTTTTTCGATCTCGCCGTCAATCCCGGCTCCGATCCGCGCGGCGACGCCGATCTGGCGCGCGCGGTGGCATCCTATGACAAAGATCTGACATTCGTCGTTCGCGCGAGCCGTCTCGATAAATTCACGCCAGAGTCTTTCAAGTTTCCGCCCAAGCAGATCCGCGGCGGGGCACCCTTGGCGCTTTCAGCCTGGTCCAGCAATTTCCTGTATGTCGTCGAGCGCGCGCCATATTCGGTTGAACTCGAGGGACGTAGCTACCCCACCCTTTCAACGGTGCTTGCCGGAGTGAAACCTGCCTGGCAGTCGCAGTATTATCCCGATTTCTCGGTTGATCCCGATAGGGTTCGGCGCGTTTCCGGGCGAGATCTGCTGAAGGGACTCGTGCCGCCGAGTGAACTTGCAGGCCAGACCGTGATCGTTACCTCGCTTGGTCAGGCAGCGACAGGCCGGTATTTTGGGCGCGAGATGGTTCCGCTGGTGATGCATGACATTGCCGGCGCGGTCGCATTGGCGAAGCCGCTCAACACGAACCTCGGATTTCTCCCACTTCTGTTGCTTGCGCTTGTCACGTTGGCATTCGGTTCTCGCACGAGGCAGCGCCGCCTGAAGGTGCTGATCTATGCGGCAGTGGTAGCCATTGTGCTGTTCGCCCCGGCACCGTTGCGCCAGCAGGGGGTGATCCTCAGCCCCGATCTCGCGATCCTGATGCTCACCAGCTACGGGCTCCTGCGCCTGTGGCAACTGCGCACGCGGCGCATCCAGCATACCAGTGTTTCCGGGCTGCCCAATCTGCTTGCGCTCACCACGAGCAAGCTTGAAGTCGGGCGCGATGTGGTGGTTGCGGTCATTGCGCGTTACGAGGAGATTCTTGCCACCCTGCCGCATGCTCTCCACGGCGAATGTGCACGCCAGATCGAGCGGCGCCTGTCGATCGGATCGGGTGCAGGCGAAATCTTCCACAGTGACGGCGGACACTTCGCATGGACCGAAGAAGCCCGCCCGCTGGAAATGCAACTTAGCCATCTGCAAGGGCTGCGCTCGCTTTTTTCGGCCCCGCTTCAGGTCGGAGAGCACACATTTGATACCAATATCCACTTCGGGCTCGACCGCAACGAGGGACTTGATGCGCTTACGCGGGTCAACTCGGCGCTGGCCAGTGCGAACGAGGCGATGGGCAATGGCCGGGCGATTGAGCTCTTTGAATCGCATCGACTGGCCGAGGCGCCCTGGGAGCTCTCGTTACATGCCCGGATCGAAGAGGGCCTGCGCAATGGGGACATCTGGCTGGCCTTCCAGTCGCAATTGGATCTGCGGCAAAAGCGAGTCGTTGGAGCCGAAGCCTTGATTCGCTGGAACCACCCCACCCGCGGCCCGATCGCCCCCGATGCCTTCATCCTGCAAGCCGAGCGGGCCGGGCGGATCGACAGTCTGACCTACTGGGTCCTTGAAGAAGCGATCACGGCTGCGCTCGAACTCAATGCAATCGGCCCGCGCTTCCAGATGAGCATCAATCTCTCCGCCCAGATGGTTGACAAGGCAGACCTCGTCGGAAACTTTTCCGAGATCGTGCGGCGGCGCGGGATTGATCCCGATCTTCTGACCATCGAGGTGACCGAGACTTCCAGCGTGCGCAACCGTCCGGCAGCCTGCCACAATCTGGCAGAGCTGCGTGCGCTCGGATTCCGGCTTTCAATCGATGACTTCGGCACTGGTGAAGCCTCGCTCACCTATCTGGCCGATCTCCCAAGCGACGAGCTCAAGATCGACCGCCGATTCGTTTCGCGGCTCCTGACCAGTGACCGTGACCGCGCAATTGTCACCAACACGATCCTGCTGGCCCACGCCCTAGGACAGACGGTTGTGGCAGAGGGCATCGAGGATAGCGAGACCCTGGCAAGGCTGCGCGAGCTAGGATGCGATCATGCGCAGGGGTTTTTCATCGGTCGGCCGCAGCCATTCGAGGCTTTTCGCGGGGAGTATGCGAAAGGGCTGTCGCGCAAAACTGGTGTCGTTTAGCTCTTGTTAACCATGTACCTCAATGGTAATTGCATTTCATCGGAATCGATGGAGGGTAATATGACAAGAGGTCTTCTTTGGTACATTTTCCGCGGCCGTTGAGCTGATCTTGTCGGTGAGAGCCGAAAGATAAAATTTCCGAAACCCAGAGG
>CANEVG010000394.1 GCA_947442095.1 Sphingomonadaceae bacterium | reverse complement strand
CGCTTCGACATAGATCTCGAAGGCGCGCTCGCCGCTGTAGCTCGCCGCCAGCACCAGCACCGGCGTACCCGCAATCGTGCCCGGCGCGGTCGACATATGGCGCGGCGCTTCCGCCCCCGTCAGCGCGACCAATATGCTGCTGGCACGCGGCCCGGCAAGCGCGATGCCGGCGTAATGCTCCTGCACATTGACCACCGAGCAGCGCATGTCGGCTCGCAGCGTGTTACGCACATAGGAGAGGTGCCCTGCCATGCGGTCCGCACCGCCGGTCGAACTGGTCAGCAGAAAGCGCTGTTCGCCAAGGCGCCAGATCGTGCCGTCGTCGAACACGAAGCCGTCTTCGCGCAGCATGAAAGTGTAGCGCCCGCGCCCGACCGCCAGCTTGTTTGCGGTCGTCGCGCAGACCACTTCGAGCAGGGCTGCCGCATCGGGGCCGCTGATCTCGAACTTGCCAAGCGTGGAAACATCGGTGAGGCCGACGCACGTGCGCACCGCCAGAGCTTCACGCAGCGCGGCCTCAGACAGGCTCTCGCCGCCCGATGGATAAGCGCGCGGACGAAACCAGTATCCCAGTGGCTGCCACAAGGGATCTTGCGCCGCGTGGATATCGTGCAAGGCGATCCGGCGCACGTGAGCCCCCGCATTCCGTGCGCCGGCGCCCGCCAGAAGGCCCATGGTAACGGGCGTGAACGGCGGGCGAAATGTGGTGAGACCGGCATCGGGCACGGCCACACCCTGCTTTTCGGCAAGCCGCGAGAGCGCGACCATGTTGCTGGTCTTGCCCTGATCGGTCGCCATGCCCAGCGTGGTATAGCGCTTGAGGTGCTCCACCGAGCGGTAGCCCTCCTGCCAGGCCAGATCGATATCGGCGAGGCTGACATCGTTCTGAAAATCGACGAAACTCTTCTTCGGATAGCCAGCGGGGATCGCCGGGCTGGCGGCGGGCGGCGCAGCAGCGGCGCCGATGGTGACGCAGTCCTGCGGTGTTGCACCGGGCACAAAGGCCTGCGCGACCTCATCCCAGTCGAGCTTGCCGCCAGCCTGCATGTGGAGGTGCGCCACGGGGACAAACCCGCCGGAAACCGCGAGGCAGTCGACGTCCCAGCTCTGCTCGCTGCCACCAACCAGCGCAGTGACCTTGCGCAGCGCATGCTTGCGGCCTGTCACGCTGGCGGGGCGCGCATCATAAATCACCGGAACCCCGGACGGGGCGGCTGGGCCGCTCTTGCGGGAATCGAGGATGGCAAGCACCTCGGCCCCCGCCTCTTGCAGCGCCTGCGCGGTGAGGTAAGCGTCGTCGTTGTTGGTCGCAATGACCACGCGCTTGCCGGGAAGCACACCGAAGCGCCGCACATAGGTGCGCACGGCTTGGCTCAGCATCACGCCCGGCCGGTCGTTGTGGCTGAAGGGCACCGGCCGTTCGATCAGACCGGTGGCGAGCACCACTTGCCCTGCCCGCACGTGCCACAGCCGCTGGGCAAAGCCATGCATGGGCACCTGGCCGGGTTCGGCAAGTCGCTGCGTGAGCGTCAGGAAATTGTGGTCCCAGTATCCCGAAGCCGTGGTTCGCAGCAGGACCTGCCCGCCAAGTGCCTCGATGCGCTCCACCATGGCGGCAGGATCAAGCGCCGGATCGGGATCGCGCAGCAGCGAGCCGCCGGGGACTGCATCCTGCTCGGCGAGCATCACGCGCGCGCCGCCTTCGGCCGCTTCCAGCGCGGCCTTGAGGCCTGCCGGCCCTGCGCCGACGACGAGCACGTCACAGAAACCGGTGCGCTGCGAGAAGTTGTCGGGGTCCGCCTCGGTCGGCGCATCGCCGAGCCCGGCAGCCCGGCGAATGAACTTCTCGTAGACCATCCACTGCTTGGCCGGGCCAAAGAAGGTCTTGTAATAGAAGCCTGCGCCCAGCGCGGGGGCAGCAAGGCCGAACACCGAGGCGACGTCGAACGACAGGTTCGGCCAGCGGTTCTGGCTGCTGGCGACCATCCCATCATAGACGAACAGATCGGTTGCGCGGGTGTTGGGTTCAGCGCGGCCGCCCTTCCCCACGGTGACGAGCGCGTTGGGCTCCTCGATCCCGGCGGTCATGATCCCGCGCGGGCGGTGATACTTGAAGCTGCGACCCACTAGCCCAATGCCATTGGCAAGCAAGGCAGCGGCGAGGGTATCGCCGGGGCGGGCCTGATAGGTGGTGCCGTCGAAGGTAAAGCTGATGGTTTCTGCGCCCGATGCCGCGCGTGCCGGGCCGTTCATGGCAAAGTCTCCGGGCCCAGCGCGCGCACGGCTTCGATCACATGGGTCACGCGGTGGCGCGTCAGCACCATCCAGCCCCGGCAGCCATACGTATGCCGCCAGATTTCGTCATCGAGCCCCATCGGATTGGCGCGGGTATAGAGCGCCTGCATCGCGGTCGCGGTGTCGGCAGCGGGATCGACCACAGAATCGACCGTGCGTTCATAAGTGAATTCCAACTGGGCGCGCGGGCCGCAGTGGGGACAGGTGATCTGGTACATGTCTCAGCCCCCTCAGCGATGGTTCGGCATGGGGCCGACCGCGGTTTCGTCGATCGTCGCGCCGGTCATGAATCGTTCGAGGCTGAACGGTGCATTGAGCGCATGGGGCTTGCCGGTGGCGAGCGTGTGGGCATAGGTCCAGCCCGAGGCGGGCGTCGCCTTGAACCCGCCGTAGCACCATCCGCCGTTGAGGAAGAGGTTCTGCACTGGCGTTTCGCCGATGATCGGCGCGCCATCAAAGCTCATGTCCGTCACGCCCGACCAGGTGCGCAGCATGCGCAGGCGCGAGAGCGCGGGCATGATCGACACCGCCTGCGCAATCGCGCCCTCGACCACCGTCGGCTGGCCGCGCCGGGCATAGCTGGGCCAATTGTCCGGATCGCCGCCCATCACGATGCCGCCCTTATCGGACTGGCTGATGTAGCAATGCAGCGACTGCGACATGACCACCGACTGCACCATCGGCTTCACGCCTTCGGTGACGAGCGCCTGCAAGGTCTGCGATTCAACCGGGAGCTTGATGCCCGCAAGACCAGCGACCTGCCCGCTGTGGCCTGCGACGCAAATGCCCGTCCGGCCCGCAAGAATGCGCCCGCGCGTAGTCTCGACACCGATCACCTTGCCGGAATCGCGCACGAAGCCCGTCACTTCGCACTTCTGGATGATATCGACGCCCAGTGCATCCGCTGCGCGCGCATAACCCCAGGCGACCGCATCGTGGCGCGCGGTGCCGCCGCGCCGCTGGGTCAGCGCGCCATCGATGGGGAAGCGCGCATTGCGGGAGAGATCAAGCAGCGGTTCGATCTTGGCGAT
>CANEVG010000393.1 GCA_947442095.1 Sphingomonadaceae bacterium | reverse complement strand
GTTCGGCGTCACTACGACCTGCGCTTGCTGGAAATTCGTGATGTCGTTGATGAAGCCAGCGGCGTTGAACGTGATCGCACGGTCGAGGAAGCGTGTCTTGATACCGCCTTCATAAGTCGTGTTGGTTTCTGGCAGGAACGAGAGGAAGTTGTTGTTCGGGCAGCCGCCGACCACCCCACAGTTAGTCTGGGAGGCCTGTTGCTCCGAAAGCGTGCCGCGAATCGAGAAGCCGCCCGAGCGGAAGCCTTCCGAACGGTTCACGTAGAGCAGCACATCCGGCGTCGCCTGCCACTGGATGTTGAAGCGGGTGATAAGCTTCTGCCAGCTGCGGCGATCGGTGATCGGAGCCACGATGGGGATCGTGCCGAGCAAAGTGTACTCGGTGTTGAAGCGCTTGGCCTCGAAGATGTTGCGCACGCCGCCCGAGATCTTGATCGTGTCGGTAGGATTGAGGTCCACGTTGCCGAAGAACGACCAGCTGTGGTCCTTCTCCCCCGAGAACTGGTCGATCACCTTGTTGGTGTTCTGGTGCAGCGTGATCTTGTGGTCATAATAGAACGCGCCGACAAGGTAATCAACGAGTCCGTCTGCAGCCTTGCCTTGCAGGCGAACTTCCTGCGTGAACTGCTTGTATGTCTGATCGCGGAAGGTGAGGAGCTGGCTGCCGGTAGCTGCCAGCAGTGGGTTGCCGATCGTGCTGATGCAGCCCGCCGCGCCGATGCAGGTGCCGTCGAAGTCCTGATCCACCGTGTCGCCCGACGACATGTACGAGGTTTGCGAAACGAGATCGCCGAGCGGGGTTTTGGCCTTGAGCGTCAGGCTGGCAATGTTGGTGTTGAGGCGGTCCCTGTCGGCACCGAGGTTGTTGCTGATCTCGCGCGGCTTGAGGCCGGTGGGGCTGCCCGTTTCTGGATTGTATGTCGGCCAAACCGCGGAAGGGTTGCCGCCAGAAAGGATACTGGCCGTCAGCTTGTTGCCGAACTGCACCGGGGTGCCGCCGCCAGTCTGGTGGATGTGATCGAGGCTGAGATCGGCCTTGAGCCAGTCGGTCAGGTCGTAATCCAGCTTGAGGTTGAAGGCACGGTAGTCCGAGCCACCCGCGCGGCGATTGGTGAAGACGTTGTTGAGGATGCCGTCGATGGTGCGATACTGGCCGGACAAGGCGATGCCGCCCCGGTCTCCGAGCGGCGCATTAAGGACGCCGCGGCCGTAGAACTCGTTGAACGAGCCGTAGCCCACCTCAAGGCTCGCACCGAGCTTGCGCGTGGGGGCACAGCGCGTGAGGTTGATGAGGCCCGCCGTGGTGTTCTTGCCATAGAAAATGCCCTGCGGACCGCGATCGACCTCGACCGAGCAGATATTGAACATGTCGAGCAGCTGCCCGGTGTTGTTGCCGAAGAACACACCGTCCTGGATCACGCCAACCGGCGGGCTCTGTGTTTTTTCCACGTCAGCATAGCCCTGACCGCGAATGAAAATGGCGCTCTGCCCCGGTGCGGCAGTGCCGCTGCCGATGAACACGTTGGGGGCCGAACCCTGAAGGTCGAGCAACGAACGCGGCGCAAGCAAGGCAAGGTCTTCGACAGTTAGCGCGGTAAGCGCGACGCCGACTTTCTGCTTGTCAGTCGCCTGACGCGTGGCGGTGACGATAATGATATCCTTGCCCGGGGCTTCAGCTTCGGCTTCGGCAGCACCGGCTGGTGCTTCTTCCGCGTGGGCGAGCATTGGCAAGGCAACTGCCGCCAATGCAGCAGCAATCGCCGCAAACGACGACCGGCCGGTACCGTATGAGTAACGCATGGCATCCTCCTCTGATCCAGTGGACGGCTAGGACTCCGCGACTTCCGCGCGGTAACTCACCCCAGCAGCACTCGCGCAGTCTGCCGCGCAGGAGGCATGGCACAATGGGCAAAAAAGAGAGGGCAGAGCCGATCGCAGCAGCGGGTTGCATTCGGGTAACAGGGCCGGTGGCAGCGAAGAACGCACTCACCGAGTGGCGGTTCTACCCGGCACGAAAGAGCGGACGAGGTGTCCACCAAGATGCCGCACGATCGCAGGCAGACGGCCTACCGTGATGCGCGGTGCGAGCAGGAAGGCCTTCATCAGCATACCGATGCGCGAATCGACCCGGCTGGCGAGGCCATGTTCCAGCAAAACCCGCCCGCAGAACGCCGGATCGCTGAGCAGGGCCAGTTCGCGCTGGATGATCTGCGCAACGAGGCGGTGGATCATGCGCGTTCGGCGATCGGTCAGGCTGCCGGCATGGCGGCGATAGAGATAGAGATCCTCGTCCAGCGTAACGAACTGGAAGCGGCGAGCGGCGCGAAGCCAGAAATCGTAGTCTTCGACGCCGAACAGGGTCTCGTCATAACCTTCGAGCGCATCGGTTACGAAGGCGCGATAGAGAAACGCCGCACCGATCCGGTTGCCGAACAGGATATCGCTCGCCGGGCCGACCTTCTGGAAACCAATGACGGCCCCTTCATCGTCGATCACGCTGAAGTTGCCGTGCGCGATCGCTGCGCCAGGATTGCTCTCCAGTGCGAAAAACAGCCGCTCAAGCATCTGCGGCCGCACGATATTGTCATCCGAGGTCCAGGTGTGGAACATGCCGCGTGCCGCAGCAAAACCGACATTGAGCGCCCCGGGCAAGCCCTTGTTCGGCCGGTTTGTGATGACCCGCACCCGGCTGTCTGTTGCTGCAAAGCTCGCAAGCAGCTCCGGAGTGGCATCGGTCGAGCCATCATCGACGCAGATCAGCTCGAAATCATCGAAGGTCTGCTGCAGAACCGAAACCAAGGCCTGTTCAAGATAAACTGCCCCGTTGTGGACAGGCAGGATGATACTGATGCGCGGCGTCGGCGAGGCGGCGTGTGGGGCATCCTCCGCCTTGGCGGGCTGCTCGTCGCCCGATGTCTCGGAATCTCCGTTCATCATCATCACGGCGTATCCGTTGCCCGATTAGAACAAACCACACATTACCCAATCATTGCAATTCATTTCCTAATGCCTTCGGGGAGCAGAAAAAAGCCAGAAGCCGTTGTTGTGTGCCGAATTGGTGCGCAAATTTGGTTAACTATATATGCAATCAACACGGTCGGGCTTACGGGCGCATGCATGGTACTTATCCTCTGCCAGGCGTTACGTTGACAGCCGAAAATTTTCAAAGTATTCGCGTTGTCCTTGCAGGCTATCTGGCCTGATCGCCGCGCAGGCGCGGAAGCGCTCGCAGCACGGTCTCCAGATCATCGGACTTAAGCGTGGCCTTGAACCTCGCTTCATGTTTGGCAATGCGCTGCAAGGCTTCAGCTGCCTGCGCCGCGCCAGCTGCG
>CANEVG010000392.1 GCA_947442095.1 Sphingomonadaceae bacterium | reverse complement strand
GTGAGCGGTGCGACCGCGCGCACGCTGGCCGACCAGCTTTCATAGCGCGCGCGCGCGCTGGCGGGGACGCGCTGGTCTGCGGGTGTGGTCCAGAAGCCCTGGCCCCGGTCCCAGCGGCCCGAGGCGACAAGGTAGCCTGCGCCCAGCTTTGGCGCGAGCGTGGCGGAAAGCTCAGTCTCGCCGCGATCATCGACCAGTGCGCTCGCCTGCAGTAGGCCCATCTGATCCGGTCCGGCGCTGGTGAGATCGATCGTGCCCGCGACCGCGCCTGCGCCGAACGCACCCGAGCCGCCGCCACGCGTGACGCGCGCCATGGCCAGCCGTTCGGGTGCGAGCGAACTCAGCGGAATGAACCCGAAGAAGGGATCGGCGACCGGCACGCCGTCGAGCAGCATGAGGGTGCGGCTGGTGGCATTGCCGCCCAGTGCGCGCAGCGTGATGCCTTGCGCCGAAGGGTTGGAGGCGCGGCTGTCGGACCGGCGGAACTGCTGGAACCCGGCAGCAGCGGATAGCGCGTCCTCGATCCGGCCCGAAGCGGCGACGAGCAGGCGCTCGCGATCGATGTCCTGCACGTTGTAGGCGACGGCTGCGGGAGCGGCTTCGAGCCCGCGCCCGGTTACCACGATAGGCTGATCGGGCGCTGCCTCTTCTGCCCATGCCAGCGACGGTGCCGAGATGCCGACAAGGAGCGCAAAGCCCAAGGTCTTGCTGGCAGCGTGGACAGAATTTTTCGGCACGGATCAAGGGCTTTCAAGAACAGACGATGCGTAGGCCCTTGCGCGCAGGGGAGGGGGTGTCAAGTGGGCTTGGGTGGGGGGCTTGCGACTGGGCGCCCTAGGCGTCCACCCGCTCGGCCAGCGGCGCGAGCAGGCCCGCCAGCGCGGCGCGGCTTTCATCATCGACGCGCGCGCCAAGCGCCGCCTCGATCGCTTCGGCGTAGACCGGTCACATCGCCGCGCGCATCGCCCGGCCGGCTTCCGTCAGATCGAGCGTGTGGCCACGGCCATCATCAGGGCAGGGCGAGCGTTGCACCAACCCGGCCTTTACCATCCGATCGAGCAGGCGGGAGAGCGCATATTGCTCGGTTGCGAGCGCGGTTTGCCGATCGCGCGGGCGCTGGGGGCCAACGCGTTCGAGCGTGAGGAGCACTTCGTACCATTCGGGGGGCGGCAATCCAGCGCCGCGCAGCGTATTGGCGCAGTGCTGGCTGGCGAGATCGGCCGCGCGCAGCAGGCGTGTCCAGGCCAGCAAGGTCGTCGCGGCAGGTTTCGCCATGGTCCCGGTCTCTTTCGATGCGAATGCATGGAGAATCATGCAGTTGCATCGGAAATTCCATGCGGGTGGAAATACCTAACCCGGCTCGCCCTCTGCCGCCTGCGGTTCGGGCGCGGTGAGGATGCGGTCGATGGCGGTGCGCGGGTCGCCGGTTTCCAGCTGGCGGTCCAGCCGCTCCGTGTCGCGCGTGCGGAACAGGGTTTCGGCGCGGCTGATCGCCTCGTTGCTGAGCCCGGCGTTGTCGAGTGCAGCGCGGGCCATAGCGATAGCGGATTCGAAGGTTTCGCGCACGATCAGGCTGACGGGCGCGCCGCGCAGCTTGATCATTGCGCGCCGATCAAACGCCCGCACGTAGACCGAGGCTTTCGGGAAAGCCTCGTGCACCGCTGCGAGCATTGCTGCGTCGATCTGGTCGCCATCGAGGCAGAACAGGATCATCTCGGCCTCTGCCGCACCGGCCTGTCGCAGCATGTCGATCCGCGTGCCGTCGCCGAAATAGACTTTCGCGCCGAACGTGCCGGCCACATCGATCATCTCGACATCAGTGTCGATCAGCGTGACCGAGATGCCGCTGGCCTGCACCACCTGGCCCACCGCCTGGCCGAAGCGGCCATAGCCCACGATCAGTGCGCTCGCGCCGTCGCTGTGCGGGGCCTCGCGCTCCCCACCTGCCGCGACCGGTTCGGCGCGGAAGCGGCGGGTGGCGATCATCAGGAACGGTGTGGTCGCCATCGAGAGCGTGACGACCGCGCCGAACAGGCTGGCTGCTTCGGGCGCGATTAGGAGCGCGTGGCTGGCCTGCGTGAACAGCACGAAGCCGAATTCGCCGCCCTGGCTGAGCAGCAGCCCAAGCGCCAGCGCGCCGCGCCACGGCATACCGAACAGGCGCGCGATGCCGAACATGACCACGGCTTTGACCGTGATCAGCATCAGCGCCATGCCGATCACGAACAGCGGATCGCGCGCGATGGCACCCAGATCGAGCATCATGCCGACGGCGAGGAAGAACAGCCCGAGCAGGATCGAGCGGAAGGGCTCGACATCGGCCTCAAGCTCATGCCGATAGGGGCTGTCGGCCAGCATCACGCCCGCGATGAACGCACCGAGCGCGGTGGACAGCCCGAGCAGTTCCATTACCGCCGCCGAGGCCATGACCGTGAACAGCGCGGCAACCACGAACATCTCCCGCTCGCCCAGATTGCCGATCAGGCGGAACAGCGGGCGGATGAGAAAGCGACCGGCCGCGACGAGCCCGGCCATCGCGCCCACGGTATAGAGCCCCAGCAGCCAGCCCGGCGGGCCGCCCGCATCGGCGGGATTGCGGCTCATCGCGGTGATGATCGTAATCAGCGGAATGATCGAGAGATCCTGAAACAGCAGGATCGAGAACGCCCGCTCGCCAAAGCGCGTTTTCATCCGGCCCGAGGATTGCAGCATCGGCAGGACCTGCGCGGTGGAGGATAGCGCCAATGGGAGGCCGAGCGCGAGCGCTGCAGCGGGCGAGAACGAGGTGGTGAGCATGATCGCGCCCGCAAGAGCGAGCCCGCAGATCGCCACCTGCAAGAGGCCCAGCCCGACAATGTCGCGCTTCATCTTCCACAGCTTGGTCGGATCAAGCTCCAGCCCGACGAGGAACAGCAGCAACGTGATGCCCAGTTCCGCAAAGCCGAGCTTTTCCTGCGCGTCGCTCACCAGATTCAGCGCATGGGGGCCGAGCACCGCGCCCGCCACCAGATAGCCCAGCGTGGCACCAAGGCCGAGCCGGCGGAACAGCAGCACGAACGCCAGCGCAAAGCCTAGCAGCAAGAACCCATCATGCAGGATCGAGGCTGGCTCTGCTTCGTGCATTCCGGTTCCGATGGCTTGGGGTGGCTGCGCGCTCTGCGCCCTTAGGTACAATTGTCATGCCTGGCGCGCGCCGCGTCAACCGGGCTTGCTGCGGCACGGCAACGTGGTCAGGTTAACGAGCGTCGCGGGTTTATGTAGCGTCTGAGGCGTATGCGTGATTCAGAGCGTTTCGGGCTCACAACTGACCGGACGCTTATGGAACAGACATTCATCAAGGATCG
>CANEVG010000391.1 GCA_947442095.1 Sphingomonadaceae bacterium | reverse complement strand
TGGTAGGGCGCACCCGGTACGACCTGCACCGCTGGAAGCAGTCCAGCGTTGATCAGACGTCGTATCGTATGGCTTGTGGTACTCAGGGCTTTGGCCGCATCTCTCATCGTGAGCCATTCGCCGTCTTTGACGGCAGAGCGGTAGGCATCTGTGCAACGACAAATTCGATAGCCGGGCGACGACAACTAAGATGGCCGGATTTCAGGGTTCGAACCGGAAGCGATAGCTGCCTTTTGCGCGTCTGATGGCCTTGGCGATTGCCTTGTTGTTGGTGTCGAGGTTGAAGCGTTCAGGATTGAAGGAGCGTCCAGCCCATCGACGCATATTTTTATGCTCTTCGTGACGGGGATCGTACCAAGCTTCGAGGAAGTCGAAATAGCCAGACGGACCTCCGACGTCCTCGGGCGGTGCGCGCCGCGATCCAGCGACACAGCGCGGGTATTTGACGCCGGGTTCCTTTGCTTTTCGGCTGAGCTCGATGACGTGCGTCCAGCTGTCGCCAAAATCATATTCGTAGAAGATGATGAGCGGTGCAGGACCATAAGTGGCAAAATCACACATGCGGACGTCACTGGCTTCAAATGTCCGGCGATCGGACCAATCTCCCTCGTCAAACTCGGGCGCGCCGTATGTAAGGCCGCCGATATCGAACTGATGAAGGTGGCTGTCGGTCCACTCGAAGGATGCCTGTATCAGTTCGTGGAGTTGAGCCAGGTTGAGGTTGCCTGGGAGCTCAAACCGTCGGCTGATGACAGGATGGATACCGACAATATGGATATCGGCCTGGATGATAATGTCGTCGGGTTCGAACATGGGGGGACCATGACGCGGTGTTGGTGCGACGACAACGATTGACGACAATTACCCAATTAGGGTGTGAGCTCAGCATTTTTGGCAGCCGTACGGCGACGATAGCTCTCGGCATTGAACTCGAGGATGGTGGCATGATGAACAAGCCGGTCCACGGCCGCGATCGTCATGGCGGCATTGGGGAAAATCTGACCCCATTCTGAAAATGGCTGGTTGCAAGTGACGATCAGTGATCGGCGTTCATAGCGTTCGGCAATGAGCTCGAACAGGACACTGGTCTCGGCTTGATCTTTACTGGCATAGCCCAGGTCATCAAGGATCAAGCAGTCGAACCGATCGAGCTTGGCGATCATTGCCGGCAACGACAGATCGCGCCGCGCGGCCTGAAGCTTCTGGACCAGGTCGGTCGTGCGAATGAACAGAACCCGGCGCCCGCTTTCGACAAGTGAATGTCCGATTGCAGCCGCAGCGTGGCTCTTGCCAGTGCCCGAAGGACCAAAACACAGGATATTGGCGCCTTGGTCGAGCCAGGCGTCGCCATCGGCGAGCGCCATAAGATGAGCTTTGCGGATAGTAGGGACGGCGGCGAAATCGAATGTCGAGAAAGTCTTGCCCCTTGGCAGGCCCGCTTCGGCAAGGTGCCGCGCAATGCGTCGGGCATCGCGATCGGCGATCTCATGTTCACAAAGCGCTGCAAGGTAGCGGGCCGCGCCCCAGCCTTCACGATCGGCGCGTGCGGCAAAGCCCTGCCAGTGCTGGCCAAAGCTGGGCAGGCGCAGGCTCGACAACATCACTGGAAGGCGTGCGGCGTCGATCGTCATGTCGCTAGAGGGCTTGGACATCGGGGGCCTCCTGATGCTGGAAGAGGGAATCATAGACCGCCACGTCGGGTTGCGTGACGGTGACATCGGGCATTCCGCTGGGCGGTGGTGCCACGGCGGCACGCGCGATCTCGACGTCGGGCAGATCGCCCTCCGCAAGGATCGCTTCGAGATGCTCGGCGAGCAGGGCTTCACAGGCATGTGTGGCGGCGAGGTGCAACAAGCCTACATAGACCCGACATGCCCGCCGGGGTTCCAGCGTAGCATCCAGCACCTCCCAGGCGCGTCGAAAGACCTCACGCGGGAACATGCCATCGCGCAGCACGGAGCGGCGGAACGCCTGTGGCTTTTTAACGAGCGACCCTATGATGTGACGATAGTCAACCACATGGGTTGGGCCTTGCGCGTTGCGCCGGCGTCGCGCCAGACATAGCACCTGGGTATTGCCCAGATAGCAGAGCAGCCGTCCGTCGTAGATGTGAACCCGCAGCCGGGAACCGATCAAGCGTGAGGGCACAGTGTAGAGGACATCGCGCACAGCGATCGTCGAGGTTCGCGTCACGGTCACCGTTGCCAGGCTGAAGTCCGTCGTCTTGAAGCTGGGCAAAGGCTTCATCTGCGCCAACTCGAGCGCGACCTCTCCACGGCGGCGTGCATTGCGCCGTGCCACATGTTCGCTGATGAAGGCCTGATAGGCAGCGACATCGGCAAAATCACGCGACCCGCGCAAGGCCAGCGCCTCGCGCAATGATCGCTTGAGATGGCCATGCGCGGCCTCGACCGAGCCGTTCTCATGGCTGACGCCGACATTGTTGCGGGTGGGCTCAATGCCGTAATGGTCACAAAACGCCTGATAGCCAGCGGCGGCGTCATCGTGCGGGGAGAGGTTGCGATAGGCGGCTGACAGACGATCGGTGCGGTTGGTTGCAGGCGCGCCGCCCAGTTGCCAAAGCGCCTCCTGCATCCCTTCAGTAAGTGCTGTAAAGCTCTCTCCGCCTTCGATCACCTTGACATACTGCCAGCCTGAAAAGGCCAACCAGAAATGGAAAAGAAGATGGTCAAACGGCAAGCCGCCTATGGTTACGTCGAAATCTGCCGGCTCGGTAAAATCGCATAAAGACTGATGGCCAGGCGGATGGTCCTGTCGGAAAATGACCTCGCGTTCAGGACCTTCGATCGCACGCCAGGTTGCAATCCGTCGCTGCAGGGTGCGAAGGTGACGCTCGTGGAGACGCCCAGGATAATCACGGCTTAGTTCCTCCATCACGCTCGTCGCGCGGAGCAAAGGTACCAGGCGCAGCATCGGCACGACAATCTCGTCCCAGACGTCGGCCAGCGGGTCCACCCGTGTCCGTCCACGCGCCTTGCGACACTGGCTTGGCAATGATGCTGCCGCGCCGATCCGGCGTGCGCTGCGTTCACTTATCCCTGCCTTGGCCGCCGCCAAAACTTGCGTGTCACCCTGCTGCTTACGTTCCATGTACCGCCTGAACTGGCGGTCCGTGATCCACTCACCTGGCATCAGCTTTCTCCCCTGCGATCGCAGGGGAGAAAGCTGACAGAAATGTATCACGATCCGGCCATCTCGTTTGTCGTCAGGCGGCCAACATAACTGTCGTCACACAAGCGCCCGCCCAGATCGACCAGCGTGCGCGGGGGGATGGCGGTAAGGTTACTCACGCTCGCAGTTTCGGCGCTGCGGTGCGAGGCGCTA
>CANEVG010000390.1 GCA_947442095.1 Sphingomonadaceae bacterium | reverse complement strand
GCCAGCATCGGCATCGCCATGGGGAATACCGATACATCCTCGACTTGCGGCTGCGCGGTGCGGACCTTCTCGGCGCGTTCCTCGCGCCGCTCGGTGCGCTTTTCGAACACCATGTCGAGCGCGATCAGGAACAGCATGATGCCGCCCGCAATGCGGAAGCTGTCGAGCTCTATATGCAGCGCGCCGAGCAGATCCTCGCCGAACAGCGCGAAGACCACGAGAATGCCCATGGCGATCAGGCACGCGCGCACCGCCATGATGAACGCCTGCCGCGGTGTTGCCGATGCCGTCAGCCCGGCATAGATCGGCGCGCATCCGGGCGGGTCGATCACCACAAACAGCGTGGCGAAGGCGGAAAGGAAAAGGGCGAGCATTGTTTCAGCCTTCAGTCCGGGCGATTTCGGTGCGATTGAGCACCTCCGCCATCGTGCCGTCCTGCCACATCCACACCGTCCAAAGGCGCGTTCCGCCCGGCAGCACGGTGGAACGCCAAGCCAGTGTGCCGTCAGCCGAGCGGCCGTCCTTGCTGTCGGCTCCCGGGGCAACGGCACCAAGTGGCGGGATCGGGCCTGCCAGCGGGCGCATGGGCGGCGGAGCATCACGAGGCGGCTTTGGCGGCGGCAGCGGAGCTTCCGCCAAAGGATCGCGGCGCGGGCGCGCAGGGCAATCGGCGACCTTGCCGGTGATGAAATCGCTGCCCTTGAGCGGCGCGGCCAAGGTGCCCCACTGATCGAGCACCCACTTGTACTCGCCCTTCTTCTGTCGTTCCCATACCGTGGAGAACCAGCCGTTCCCATCGCCCTGTACGGCCCCGAACGTCACGCCAGTGCCGCCATCGCAGCTGATCCACACCGCGCTAGGCTGCCACTGCGACGGGACCGGCGGATTGGCCCGGCCCTTGAGCCAGGCTTTGGCCAGCATGCGCTCCGGCACAAACATTTCAGCCGTTTCGGCGGCGGTTTCGGCAAAGGCGGTCCACTGCCCCTTCTCACGCGCCAGCCGCGCAAAGGCGCTTTCGGCGGCGATCAGCGCGCTGGGGTTGCCGATCCCCCTGCGCGATTGGGCGCATACAGTTGCAGGCAGGGCGCCAACACTGACGGTGGCAAGCAGGAGAATGAAGCAGCGCATCATCCCCGGCGTCTAGAGCAGGCAGAAGGCAATAGGAAGGCGGGGCAGTCCCGCTCCTCAGGTCGCGCTACGTCTTCAAATCTCGGTGGCGGCCAACTCCAGCCTGGCGTTGCGATACGCCGCGACGAGCGCATTGCGCAGCAGCACTGCAATGGTCATGGGGCCGACACCGCCCGGCACCGGGGTCACCGCGCCCGCCACGCCCATTGCGCCCGCGTAGTCCACATCGCCGACGAGGCGGGTCTTGCCCGCTTCGGCGGCGGGCACGCGGTTGATCCCTACGTCGATCACCGTCGCGCCGGGCTTGATCCAGTCGGCCTTGACCATCTCCGGGCGGCCCACGGCCGCCACCACGATATCGGCGCGGCGCACCACGTCACGCAGGTCCTTGGTGCGGCTATGCGCGATGGTCACGGTGCAGCTTTCCGCCAGCAACAGCTGCGCCATCGGTTTGCCGACGATGTTCGAGCGGCCAATCACGACGGCATCGAGGCCCGAAAGGCTACCCAGACGGTCCTTGAGCAGCATCAGACAGCCCAGCGGTGTGCAGGGGACAAATCCCGGCTGGCCCACGGCAAGGCGGCCCGTGCTGATCACATGGAAGCCGTCGACATCTTTGTCCGGATTGATCGCGGCGATAACTTTCTGCTCGTCCATGTGGGATGGCAGCGGCAGCTGGACGAGAATGCCGTCGACAGCAGGATTGGTGTTGAGCTGTTCGACCAATGCAAGGAGATCGGCCTCGCTCGTCTCGGCTGGCAGCTTGTGCTCGAAGCTGGCCATGCCGGCTTCGACGGTCTGCTTGCCCTTGGAGCGGACATAGACCTGGCTTGCTGGGTCCTCACCCACCAGCACCACGGCGAGGCCTGCCTTGCGGCCTGCCTTGGCTTCGAACGTGCGGGCCAGTTCTCCCACCTTTGCGCGCAAGTTCGCGGCGAAGGCTTTCCCGTCGATAATCGCGGCAGTCATGCGGAAAATCCTGTTGTGAGGATGGATCAGACCGCCGTGGCCAGTGAAGCGAGGAAGAAGAGGAGCTGGACCAGCAGCCGCAGGCCGAAAATCAGGATCATCGGCGAAAAATCGACTCCACCGGTATTTGGCATGACGCGGCGAATGGGATTCAGCAGCGGATCGAGGATGGCATTGAGTGCCGTCCACACCGCCGAAACCGCCTTGTTGCTGGTGTTCACCACGTTGAAGGCGATCAGCAGGCTCAGCACGAATTGTACGATCACGACCATCACAACAATGTCGATCAACTGCGAGATGGCCGCAATCAACGTGAACAACAGCATTAGGCATTCCCTTGTCAGCGTGGAGTGTTCGCTCCTAGCCGACCCTCTCCCGAACCCACAAGGGTTCCCTCGCCGAACGAACGACGGCGCAGGACAATCTTGTATGTGTTGCGTACTAATTTGTCCAGTGTCTTTGGATGCGGCACCGGCCCCTCCCCCGCCCAGCCACCCAAGAAAGTACCCAGAATGGGCGGCTGGGCGGGGGAGAGGGCCGGTGCCGCCTCATCCAAAACGCAAGGTTCGGATCAAATTCACGCGCGGATCAGTGTGCCCGCGCCGCGCGCGGTGAACACTTCGATCAGCATGGCGTGCGGCACCCGCCCATCAAGCACGACCGCCGCTTCGCACCCGGCCTCGACCGCGTGGACGCAGGTTTCCAGCTTGGGGATCATCCCCCCGCTGATCGTGCCGTCTTCGGCAAGCCGTTTGATGTCTGCCGGGGTCAGGTCGGTCAGCAGCTGGCGGTCCTTGCCCAGCACGCCGGGCACATCTGTAAGGAGGAACAGCCGCGCCGCGCCGAGCGCAGCCGCAATCGCACCCGCCATCGTGTCGGCGTTGATGTTATAGGTCTCGCCGTCCTCGCCCACGCCGATCGGCGCGATCACCGGGATCATCCTGGCGTTCACGATGGTGTCGATCACGGTGGTATCGATCCGCGCCGGTTCACCGACGAAGCCCAGATCGACAACCAGCGGCTCGCCGCTTTCCGCATCGTTGATCGCCTTGGGGGCCTTCTTCGCCTCGACCTTGCGCGCAATGACCATGCCGCCGTCCTTGCCGGAAATGCCAATAGCCTTGCCGCCCGCGCGCGCGATCCAGCCGACGAGTTCCTTGTTGATCGCGCCTGCCAGCACCATTTCGGCGACTTCGGCGGTCTGCTTGTCGGTGACGCGCAGGCCATCGACGAACTGCGATTCGATGCCGAGCGCCTTGAGCATGCG
>CANEVG010000389.1 GCA_947442095.1 Sphingomonadaceae bacterium | reverse complement strand
CTTACCGAGGCTTCGTAGAAACGATCAGCCTCGTTCAGCCAGTCAGCCCCAGTGCCAAAGCGCTTTCCTGCAGGATCGCTGCCGCCACCATTCAGCACTGATCCGAGATGATAGCGCGCGACATCATCTGGCGAAACGCTGCCAAGATCGCCCTGAATCACTTGCCCTACTTTTTGCTCGAGCGACATCTTCGCCATGATCGACTTGATGCGCGCTGCGATGGCGGGATCCGCTTTGACCGGGTCCGTCAAGGCGGGCCAGTTCGCAGCTGTGGGGGCACCGACCTGCGCCAAGGCTGCTGATGTCACAATCAACAGCGAGCCGCCGACCAACAGTGTCGCCAAAAGGTTTCGCATTACCATTCTCCCTTAGAATGATAGCGCTATCAAAAATCGAATGGTCGTTCAATGGCGTTTGTCGACCTGAAACATTCCAAAGGGTTGGGGACTGGTGACGTCCGCACGCGAGCGCGACTGGACAGCAAACAGGGCAATGCAGTGGCCAGTCTGCAAACGGAGTGTGCTCGAGAGAATCTCGAATTTGGCCTCGACTCTGTAATGGACGGATTAACCGGGCGGCGCGTCCGAATCACGGAGCACCAACTTGTAGTCGAGCAGTTGGTCGCGCCCGGTTTCGTTGCGGCCAGCGCGATGGGCTCGGATCTGATCGATCAACATATCGACTGCAGCGCGCGACATTTCGGCAATTGGCTGGTGAATGGTTGTCAGTTCGGGCCAGATCGACTGCGCAAAGTCGGTGTCATCGAACCCGCATACTGTCAGGTCGCGCGGCACATCAAGATTGCGGCGGTGAGCGACCGCAATCGTTGCCGCCGCCATATCGTCGTTGCTCGCAAAAATTGCGCTAGGCCGCTCGGGTAGATCGAGCAGCGCCGCTGCGGCCTCAAGGCCCGATCGGTAGGTAAAGTGACCCTGAACCATGTATTCCGGCGGCACTACAAGGCCAGCGGCCTGCATCGCAGCTTCAAAGCCTTGCCGGCGCGCCTCGCTCGCCATGTGCAAGGCATTCCCGATGATCAAGCCAATATGGCGATGGCCAAGCGAGATAATGTGGCGGGTCATCTCCGCAGCGGCTTCGCGGTCGTCGATGCGAACAACGGACATTCGGCTTGACGGACGCCAGTTCCCCACAGCCACGACCAAGGTATCGAACTGGGCAAACAGCGCGAGAATTCGCGGTGAATCGCACATCGGCTCCGAAAGGATGACGCCATCAACACCGCTCGATAGAAGCTCGCGGATTGCCTCCTCTTCACCTTGCTCGCCGGAGTCACATTTGACGACGATGAGTTCGACATGTGCGGCGCGCGCCTGCTCGAGACTGCCTAGCAAGTAGCGGCTCAAGTAGGCGGCACTAGGGTTGCTGTAGAGCAATCCGATGCGCATCTGATCGGCCCCGGCAAGCGAACGCGCCGCAAGGTTTGGTGAATAATTGAGAGCAGCAATCGCCCGCTGCACCAAGAGCCTCGTACTTTCGCGGACCTTTGCATCGTTATTGATAACCCGCGAAACCGTCATGGGCGAAAAACCCGATGCCGTCGCCACATCGGCAATCGTCACGGCACCTGCCTTGGGTCGAGGTGATCGCGCGTTCACTTGCAATTCCCAGGTCAATGACAAAACTCAAACGTAAAACACCGGAGGCACACAACCGGCAAAAATTGACAATTCATTGTTGCTTCTAGCACCCCCGCCCTAAAACGGAACATTGCAAGCTCAAAGAATCTGTTAGCGCTACCAGCAGATTTTGCAATAGTTTTGCGCAGGAAACCGTCAACCTGCCAGATATTTCTAGCCCGATTTATCGCGCAGCCCGGTATGGCGTTTGAGCATCGGCGCCACCATCGGCGTCGTCAGCATTGTGCTGCCCACCGCCATCAGCAGCAGCGCGGTGAAGGTTCCGGCAGTAATGACCTGCTTGTCGAGCAGGATGTTGGCGAAAATGATCATGATCAACGCCTTGGTCTGCAACAACCAGCCGACAAGCGACGCCTCGCCCGTTTGCCAGCCAAGGATGCGGCCGGCGAGGTGAACGCCGGCGAGCTTTCCTGCCACCGATACCGCCAGCAGCAATGCCGCAGCGCCAAACACCGCCGCCCCGCCGACATCCCAGTTGGTGCGCAGCCCGGTGCTAAGGAAGAACACCGGCATCAGCGCCAGCAATATGGTTTCGCGGAAGCGGTCCATGCGAGCCTGATCGAACCAACGTGCTTCGATGACTGCGCCTGACAGGAATGCCCCGACCATGAAATGCAAGCCAGCCCAGTCGGCGGCAAAACCGCAGCCGATCAGCCAGATCAGCGCGATGAACCAGCGGTCGTTTTCGGCCAGCCGCGGCAGCAGCCGGCGCAGCCCGAAGCTTAGAACACCGAACAATGCCAGAAACGCGGCCTGGCGCCCCATGCGTTCCCAATCGAGGAGAATAGCCGCGAGCACGCCCCAGATGGCGATGTCGTCGAGGCTGGCATAGCGCAGGATGCGTTGACCCAGCGGCTGGCGAAGGATGTCGAGCTTTTCCATCAGCAGCACCAGAATCGGCAGCGCCGTCACCGCGCACGCCATGCCGATGCCGACGACGAACTGCCATGGCGCGGCCTTGTCACCCATCCAGCCGCTGCTAAAGCGCATTAGCACCAGCGCCGCCGCGCCACCGAACAGCAGCGGCATGCCCAGCGCCAGCCCGGCGGTGACGCCGGTCTCACGCCGCCGCTGCCACGCCGCGCCTAGGTCGAGTTCGACACCCGCGGCCCAAACGAACAGTATCACTGCCCACCAGGCGATGCCGTTCAACGCCGCGATTACCGGCTTGTCGAACACGAAGGTGTAATAGTCTGGGAAAGCACCGCCGAGCACGCCCGGCCCGAGCAGGATACCGCACAGGATTTGCACGACGACCAGCGGTGCGTAGTATTCGGTGCGGCCGAGCCGCCAGATAGCGAACGGCACGACGAAAATCAGCAGCATCGCCAGCAGGAAAACTTCGGTGGTCGACATCGGACCTTTCAAACTGCACGTCCCGAAGTTGCCGTCAGGGGGTGCAGTTTATTCTCAAAACGCTTGGATAGACTCAGCCGACCATATCCTCAAGTTCGGTGCCACGCGTTTCATGGACAAAGCGCAGGACGAAAATGATCGATAGGAAGGCGAAGGCTGCGTAAAAGCCGTAGGTAATCGGCAAGCCAATGCTGCTCAGCAGCCACGGAAAGCTAGCGCTGATCGCGAAGTTCGCGCTCCATTGCGCCGCACCCGCGACTGCTAGCCCCGAGCCGCGTATCTGGTTGGGAAACATTTCGCCGAGCATAACCCACATCACCGGCCCCCAACTGAAATTGAACAGTGCTGCGTAGAAAACG
>CANEVG010000388.1 GCA_947442095.1 Sphingomonadaceae bacterium | reverse complement strand
TGCAACGTCGGCTTGAGAACGCCGAGCATTTGGCGATCGATGTAGTTGATTGCGGTCGCGGCAAACAGCAGCGCGACAATCACCCATCGGTAGCGTCCCGGGCTGGTTTCCCCGGCACCGACCGACCGATCGCGCATGACCAATGCCTCCCCCACCAACGCCGGCTATGGCCAGCTTCAGTGACACAATATGTGAAAACGTTGCCATTCACAAGGCTGTGTGGTACGATAGCCAGTGCATGCTATAGCGGTCTATGCTTAAAGGATTAATATATAACAATAATAATGCGGTTTCTGCAGTCTGGATTGTCTGAGTGAGACAAGTGGTCTGCCGATTTCTCTGACATGGAATGCAACGTTTTCACTGACCGGCGTCGACATTCTGCGCCGGGGGCATGCCGCCGAAGGAGCCTACCATGTTTGCCAAGACCTTCTACGCAACGCATCCCGACATGATGGTCGGTGCGAGCAATGACGCGTTGCGCGATCGCTACCTTGCCGACGGCCTGTTTGCGCCCGGCGAGATCCGGCTGGTCTATTCGCACGGCGAGCGTTTCATCCTTGGAGGGGCCGTGCCCGATGGGCGGACGCTGGTGGTGCCGTGCCAGACCGAGCCCGAAAGCGCTGCCGGCCATCCACTGCTGGAACGTCGGGAACTCGGGGTCGTCAACGTCGGCGCAGCCGGAGTTGTCACGGTGGACGGACAGCGTTTTGACATGGCGTCGCGGGATTGCCTCTATGTGCCGATGGGCAGTTCCGACGTGCGGTTTGAAGGCGCGGCAGCGCGCTTCTATCTCGTCTCATTGCCCGCGCACCGGGCGTTTCCAATCCGCAAGATCACCATTGCCGAGGTCACGCCGATGCAGCGCGGCAGCCTTGAGAACTCCAACGCCCGGTCGATCTATCAGCTGATCATTCCCGGCACTTGTGATTCGGCGCAGCTGGTGATGGGGCTGACCATTCTTGAACCCGGCAGCGTCTGGAACACCATGCCACCCCATGTTCATGAGCGGCGCAGTGAAGTGTATCTCTACACCGGTCTTGGTGCCGAAGATCGGGTGTTCCACTATATGGGGCAACCCGACGCGATGCGGCACATTCTGGTCGGTAACGACGAAGCCGTGATTTCACCGCCGTGGTCGATTCACATGGGCTCTGGAACGAGTGCCTACACGTTCATCTGGGCCATGGGTGGCGAGAATCTCGATTACTCGGACATGAACGTGCTCGATATCTGTCAGCTCAAATGATGTTCGACCTGAGCGGAACAGCTGCGCTTGTCACTGGCGCCAACAGCGGGATCGGACAAGCCGTGGCGCTCGCGCTCGCAGCGGCGGGCGCCGACATAGCCACGGTCGGGCGCAGCGCCGCCGATGCGACCGGTGCGCAAGTGCAGGCGCTCGGGCGGCGCTGGCTTGATGTTCACGCCGACCTGTCGACGACAGCCTCCGTGCCTGGCGCAGTGGCAACAGCGCTGGAGACATTCGGGACCATCGATATTCTCGTCAACAACGCTGGAATCATTCGCCGGGCCGACGCCATCGACATGACCGAAGCCGACTGGGACGCAGTCCAGAACACCAACCTCAAGGCATTGTTCTTTCTGACCCAGGCGGTGGCGCGACCGATGCTGGCCCGCGGGTCGGGCAAGATCATCAACATCGCCTCGATGCTGAGCTTTCAAGGCGGCGTCCGCGTGCCAGGATATACGGCGGCAAAGTCTGGCGTCGCAGGATTGACCCGTGCGCTGGCCAACGAGTGGGCGGCACATGGCGTCAACGTCAATGCCATCGCGCCGGGCTATATCGCCACAGCCAACACCGCCGCGCTTCAAGCGGATCCGACGCGCAGCCGTCAGATTGTCGAGCGCATTCCCGCCGGACGTTGGGGCCGGCCCGCAGATATCGGTGGTGCGGCAGTCTTCCTCGCATCCCCGGCTGCGGACTACATCAACGGACATGTGCTCGCCGTCGATGGCGGCTGGTTGGCGCGTTAGCAGAGACTGGTCCTCTTAGCCGTTGCGGCATTGCCAACTTCGAAACTTCGACACCACTTTCGGCTTCAGGGGAACAATATGGAAAACACGGGCCCGTTATCGCAATTGACTCCGGCAGGCCCGCGCGCGCTCGGCACGTCCGACGTGAACGTGAGCCCGATCGCCTGGGGTATGTGGCGCTTTCAAGGCGCGCTGCGTCCGGCGATTGCGGCGGTGGAAGCGGCGGTCGATGCAGGCATGACCTTTCTCGACACCGCCGCCATATACGGGATCGACACCGCCGGTTTCGGCTCGTCGGAAGTCCTGTTGGGCCAGGTTTTCCGCGAAGTGCCGGATCTGCGCGCGCAGGTGGTGCTGGCATCAAAGGGCGGCATCATTCCCGGCATTCCCTATGACAGCAGCCCGGCCGCGATGATGGCATCGCTCGACGAGTCCCTCACGCGGCTGGGCATTGAGCAGCTTGATCTATGGCAGATCCACCGGCCTGACCTGCTCGCCCATCCGACCGAAGTGGCGGCGACACTGGACCAAATGGTGTCATCCGGCAAAGTGCGCGCGGTCGGCATCTCCAACCACACGCCCGCACAGACGCGCGCGCTTCTCGAGCATCTCACGGTTCCGCTCGCCAGTACCCAGCCTGAATTTTCGGCGCTCACGCTAGACAGCATGACCGATGGGACGCTCGACCTTGCCTGTGGGGCAGACATCGCCGTCATGGCCTGGTCGCCACTGGGCGGAGGGCGGATTGTCAAGCCCGAAACACCCTGCGAGGTCGCTGTCGCGGCGGCACTCGATATCGTAGCGCAGGCGCAGGATGTGTCGCGCGCCGCAGCGGCCATCAGTTGGATCATGGCCCATCCAGCACGCCCGATTCCCATTGTCGGATCACAAACACCCGCGCGCATCGCCGATGCCGCCGATGCGATCCAAGTCCGCTGGACACGGTCGGAATGGTATGACGTGCTTGTCGCCAGCCGGGGCGCGCCCATGCCATGATCGGCGGCGCGATCCGATGCGGATGGCGCAGTTCAGGTCGATCATGACGGAGGGATTCTACTGGAGCCAGTAGGGTAATGAAAAACATGGTAAACATGAATCTATTTTTGTTCCATGCCCCCAACTGTGACCCCTATCCTCCCTCGTCGCAAGAATATTCGGCAAAGCCGCTGGCATAAACTTATAGAGTACGGAGTCTCGCCTCGGGTGGCTCATTGTGGCTGAAACGCGAGTTGGCGCGAAACACTTCAAGCTCAATAACGACTTCAGACAGCGTACCAGTATCGCGGGGAGTTTGCTCTGCCCAGACCGCAGTCTAATTGAGTGGCCGTAACGGAGTCTGCATAGGCACATAATTTATTGAAAGAAAATTCATTATTGATCAGTCAAATTGCTGCATATT
>CANEVG010000387.1 GCA_947442095.1 Sphingomonadaceae bacterium | reverse complement strand
GTTTACCGGTAGGGAAGTCCCTCAGGATAACAGCTGTGCTGAGGCCAAGCAGCACACGTCTAGTTCCGCCAGCACTGCGGCCAACCAACGTTCAGCTAAATGATGTCCGAACTCGGGCTGCTTGCCAGCCGCTGAAAATGACCGCAACGAGGGCTCAAAGCGGACACTGGACGAGATGTAGATATGGCGTATTACACCCGGTATCGGCCGTTTGCTGGGCTTTGAACATGCGCCAAACGCTGACACGATGTAGTTCACGCCTATCCATTCTGTGTGAACCAGTGGTCGGCCAGATATCCTACTCGTTGCCCGGAGGCTTTTGCATTCGCAGAATTCCGGCAGCTAGGATCTGTCCAACCTCAGTCAGTCGCTCCTCCGCCGTCATGGTGCTCGGATCTGGATGCCCAGCGGCCCATCGGACCTTCGGCTGCTCCGCAGGATAAATCTCCGCCACGAGATTGGGCTCCTTCGCCAGCAAAGCGAGCAGTACCTTGGCCGGCCCAGACGGCTGCCGGCGACCATGCTCCCAGTTTACAATGGTGCCTTCCGGAACACCAATGCTGGCTGCAAAGGCGCTCTGCGATAATCCAGCCTGCTGCGCGACAATTAGCTTGAGCGCTTCCGCGTCAATTAGGATGAGCGGTGACGGTGTGTGTTCCGGCGACGGGAGGGCATAGCCCGACCATAGCCGGAACACACACCGTTGCGTTCGTTTCTGCCCACCTGCGGGTCGGGTCCGGGTCGCACCATATTCGCTGTTGAAGCGGAGGGTTCGATGCCGGGCAGACACATCAATCAACAGCAGGTGAGTTTATTCATGACCCTCAGGATCACCCATACGCAGCAAACTGCAGCCGCCAAGGCGGGCATTTCAGTCGCCAGCGCCCGACGTATTGAGAAGACGCCACGTCCCGCTTGTAGCGGGCATGAACCACGGGATTATCGCACACGCGCCGATCCGTTGGCCGACATCTGGGACGAGGAAGTCGTGCCGATGCTCGAGGTATCATCAAAATTGCGTCCGGTGACGATCTACCACGAGCTTTGCCGCCGTTTTCCCGACAAGATCGATCACGCTGTGCGCCGGACGATCGAGCGGCGGATCCGGGCCTGGCGCGCGATCAATGGCGCGGAGCGGCCAGTGATTTTCCCCCAGATCCAGGTGCCGGGCCGCATGGGACTTTCCGACTTTACGGATGCCAACGGCCTGGGCGTGACCATCGCCGGTGTCCCGCTCGCCCACCGTCTCTATCACTTTGCGATGGCCTATTCCGGCTTTGAACACGCCGAAGTCGTGCTCGGCGGCGAGAGCTATGTCGCGCTGGCCTCGGGTCTGGCGATCGCACTCGCGACGCTGGGAGGCGTACCGCTCGAGCATCGCTCCGACAGCCTGTCGGCCGCATTCCGCAACCTTGCCGTCCCCGATGCCGAAGACATCACCCGGCGCTACGCCGCGTTGGTTGCCCATTATGGCATGGTGGCAACGCGCAACAACCGCGGCGTCGCACACGAAAACGGCGCGATCGAGAGCCGCAACGGCCATGTGAAGGTTCGCCTCGAACAGGCGCTGGAACTGCGCGGACATGCCGACTTCGCCACGCTTGATGACTATCGCACATTCGTTGCCGGCGTCGTCGGCGATCATAACCGTCGACACAGCAAAATGATCGAGCTCGAACGGCCACTGCTCAAACCGCTGCCGCCAATGCCACCCGTCGTGTGGGAGGAAGCCACCGTCCGCGTAACTTCCGCATCGGGCTTCAGCTTCCGCCAGACCTTCTACACGGTTCCAAGCCGGTTGATCGGTCATCGACTGCACCTGCGCATTCATGATGACCGGATCGATGCCTACCTCGGCGGCTCTTATCTCTTTACCATGCCGCGCGGCCGCAGGCCCGCCAAGGGCTCGGGCCGCACCACGACGCATGTGGTCGACTATCACCATGTAATAGGCAGTCTGCGCGCCAAGCCTGGCGCTCTGGCCAACTTGTCCTATCTCGACGCGCTCTGGCCTCGGCCCGCGTATCGCTGCGCGTGGGAGGCTCTCAGTGCTGCCCGGCCGGTGCGTGAAGCGTCCCGCACCATGATCGCCCTGCTCGCGCTCGCGCACGACCAGGGCGTCGAGGCTGACCTCGCGGCGGCGATCACAATCATTCTGGAGAACGGCGAACTGCCCGATGCCGCGCTCTTGCGCGCGCAGTTCACGCCGGCAGCGAGCCCTGTGCCGACTGTGCTCATTCTCACACCATCGCCCGCGGTCTACGATGATCTGCTGGGCAACACACAGCACATGGGAGTTGCGGCATGAGCGCCACCGACACCGCGCGCTTGCCGCTGTTGTGCACCGAACTCCGATTGCCCAGCGTCGGCCATCTCTGGCCGGCGATCACTGAACAGGCTGATCGGGATGGCTGGCCGGCAGCGCGCACCCTTGCCGCGCTCTTCGAGCACGAAGTTGCCGAACGCGCGCAACGTCGAACGCAACGCCATCTGGCCGAGGCGCGGCTTCCGGTCGGCAAGACCCTCGACACGTTCGACTTCACCGCCGTGCCGATGATCAGCAAGGCCAGGATCGCAGCGCTCGCCCAAGGTGACACCTGGCTCGAGACCGGGACCAACATCTTGGCTTTTGGCCCACCAGGCACCGGGAAAAGCCACTTGGCCGCAGCGCTCGGCTACGCCTTGGTCGAGGCCGGTTATCGCGTCCTGTTCACCCGCACCACCGATCTGGTCCAGCAACTCCAGACCGCAAGGCAGGAACTTAAACTCGCCGGCGCCATCGAGAAGCTCGATAAATATCACCTCATCGTCCTTGATGATCTCTCCTATCTCCAGAAAAACCAGGCCGAGACGTCGGTGTTGTTCGAGCTCATCAGCGCCCGCTACGAGCGACGATCAATCATGATCACCGCCAACCAGCCATTCGGCGCCTGGGACCAGATCTTCCCCGACCCCGCGATGACCATCGCCACCATCGATCGCCTGGTTCACCACTCCATCATCTTCGAGATGAATACCGACAGCTATCGGCGCCGAACCGCTCAGGCACGCAAGCCCGAATAGGCCGGCGCCAAGCCTGAGGCCCCGCGAAAATCCGACATCAAACTTGACCAAACGGGCCTTTTGGCTCAGCTATCAAATCACCCGCAGGCGCTCATCCTAGTTGACGCCCGACCGCTCATCGTAATTGACGCGCTACATGGGATGATCCGCTTGGGGTGAGTAGCTGTCACGTCTCAGCCCTGATCCGAGATACGTTCGCACCCTCGGCGACTGGTGAGGCGCAATAGGCCGCCCACGCGGCCATGAGCTTTACGCGCTTTGGGAACAGGGTGCCACGCTGATACGCCGCCTCGGCCTTGTCGGCGAGTTGGTGCGCCATGGCGTGCTCCACCACCTCGCGGGGGAAAG
>CANEVG010000386.1 GCA_947442095.1 Sphingomonadaceae bacterium | reverse complement strand
GTCGAGGTCGATCTGTTCGGCGATTTCAACCGCGAGGAGGCCATCGACGCGCTCGAACGCACATTCGGCGCAATCCCCGCGCGCGATCCGCTGCCCAAGACCGGCTTTGCCCCCAAGCTACCCGCACCGGTGAGCGAACCCCTGACGCTAATGCACCACGGCGATGCCAACACGGCTGCCGCGCTGGTGGCATGGCCCACGGGTGGCGGCAGTGTGGGCGTTCACGAGTCGCGCCAGCTCGAGCTGCTCGCACAAGTGTTCAACAACCGCCTGTTCGATGCGATGCGTGAAAAGATCGGAGCGAGCTATGCGCCGCAAGTCGGCTCCACCTGGCCGCTCGATCTGCCCTCGGGCGGTTATATAGCCGCAACCACGCAGCTGCGCCCCGGCGATCTGCCCGCGTTCTTCGCCGCGACCGACAACATCGCCGCCGAACTTGCCGCCAGCCCGCCAACCGCAGACGAACTGGGGCGCGTGACCGAACCGATGAAGCAGCTCATCACCCGCGCAAGCACCGGCAACGGCTTCTACATGTACCAGCTTGAAGGCGGCGCGCTGGAGCCGGGTAAGTTCGCCGAGATCCGCTCGATCCTCAGCGACTACAGCAAGATCATGCCGGAGGGTATTCAGGCTCTGGCCCAGCGCTACCTGAAGCCGGCCAAGGCGTGGCGCTTGAAGGTGGTGCCGGGAAAGTAGGCCTCAGCCAAATCTTTGCATTTCCAGCCCGGTGCCGCTAAACGCCCGCGTCGATCAAGGAAGCGAACACAGTGGCAAGCAATTGGAATGCTCAGACATGGCGCGCGGCTGAGGCCAAGCATCTGCCGACTTACCCCGATGCGGCGAAGCTCGCCGAAGTAGAGGAAACACTCACGCGATTTCCGCCGCTGGTGTTTGCGGGTGAGGCGCGCGCGCTGAAGGCTGATCTTGCCAATGTCGCGGCGGGCAAGGGTTTTCTGCTCCAGGGCGGGGACTGCGCCGAAAGCTTTGCCGAGTTCCACCCGAACAACATCCGCGACACGTTCCGCGTGCTGCTGCAGATGGCCGTCGTGCTTACGTTTGCCGGCAAGCAGCCGGTTGTGAAAGTGGGCCGCATGGCAGGCCAGTTCGCCAAGCCGCGCTCCTCGCCGGTCGAATCCATCGGCGGGGTGGAGCTGCCGAGCTATCTGGGCGACAATATCAACGGCATTGAGTTCACGCCGGAAAGCCGCATCCCCGATCCGGAGCGGATGCTTCGCGCCTATAGCCAAGCCGCCGCCACGCTCAATCTGCTGCGCGCCTTCTCCACCGGCGGCTATGCCAATCTGCGGCAGGTCCACCAGTGGACGCTCGACCATATCGGCAAGAGCCCGTGGGCGGCCAAGTTTAGCGAAACGGCGGACAAGATCGGCGAAGCGCTCGATTTCATGGAGGCCTGCGGGGTCAACCCCAGCACCGTGCCGCAGCTGCAAGGCACCACGTTCTACACCAGCCACGAAGCGCTGCTGCTACAGTATGAGCAGGCGATGACGCGGCAGGATTCGCTCACCGGCCAGTGGTACGACACCAGCGCACACATGTTGTGGATCGGCGATCGGACGCGCTTCGAAGGTTCGGCGCATGTCGAGTTCCTGCGCGGCGTGGGCAACCCCATCGGCATGAAGTGCGGCCCCAGCCTGACGCCCGACGCGCTGCTGTGCATGCTCGATACGCTGAACCCCGCGCGCGAGCCGGGGCGGATGACGCTGATCAGCCGCTTCGGGCACGACAAGGTCGAGGCCGGGCTCCCCGCGCTCGTCCGCGCAGTCGCCCGCGAAGGGCATCCGGTGGTGTGGAGCTGCGATCCGATGCACGGCAACGTGATCAAGGCGGACAATGGCTACAAGACACGTCCGTTCGACCGTATCCTCAGCGAAGTGAAGGGCTTCTTCGCCGTCCACCGCGCGGAAGGCACGCATGCCGGCGGCATCCACATCGAGATGACCGGGCAGGACGTGACCGAATGCACGGGCGGCGCAATCGCGATCACGCAGGATGCGCTGGGCGACCGCTATCACACCCACTGCGACCCGCGCCTCAACGCCGCGCAGTCGATCGAGTTGGCGTTCCTGCTGGCCGAAGCGCTCAACCTCGAACGCGCGGAGCGCAAGGCCGAGGCGGCCTGATCGCAGGCATCCCCGCGTAGCCGTTCGCGGCGGCGACACCTTGATGCGACCAGTCCGGTCAGATCCTAGGGAATCCGTGCTTGAAGCGCAGGCAACAGCCATCTAGCCTTTGCGGCACGTGTGGTTGCGGGGGCGCAATGGACAGCAGGTTCGGGGTTTGGGGTGCGGTGCTTGGCAGCATCGCGGCGCTGGTCTTGGCGGGGCCGGTCTTTGCGGGGCCACTTGCCGCGGCTGATCCGCCAGCCGCGCCCGTTCCTGCAGCGAATACCTTGTCCTCCGGCCCGGCGGCACGCATCCCCACGAGCGTGCTTTCCAACCTACCGTTCATTTCCGATCCCCGGCTTTCGCCGGACGGGAAGCAGATCGCCGCCCGGGTCAATACAAATGGCAAGAACCTGATCGGCATCTTCAATCTGGACGCCGGCGGCAACAAGCTGCTCAATCTTGGCCAGACGCTCGATCTCAACTGGTTCCGCTGGGCCGGCAATGATCGCGTGCTGCTCAGCCTGGGCAAGATCGTGCCGTGGGATGGCGACGACGCCTGGCAGACCCGGCTGATCGCTTACGACATCGCTACGGAGCAGCAGCGCTTCATCGGCGGCAAGACCGAGGGGCTTACGGGCGACGACGTGCTGTGGGTGGATCCGGACGGCAAATCGATCCTTCTCGCGTTCCAGGAGACGATCTACGACTATCCCAGCGTATCCTCGATCGATCTGGCGACCAACAAGGGCAAGCTGGTCGTCGGCCAACGGCCCGGGGTGTGGGACTGGTATGCCGATGACAAGGGGGTGGTGCGCGCCGGCTTCGAATACGGGGAGAACAAGTGGAGGATGCTCTACCGCACGAAGGACGGTGAGGGCTTCCGCACCGTGGTCAGGGCCAACAACGATGACGATGAGGCCGGCTTCGACGCGTTCCGCATCTATCAGGGCAGTGACGAGGGCTACCGCGTCATGCTAAACGAGACGAGTGGGCGCTATGCGCTGTACCGGTTCAATTTTGCAACGCGCAAGCGCGGTGATCTGGTGTTCGAGGCGCCCGGCGTCGATGTCGACGGGTTCGATACGCAGATCGACGGGTCCAATCTCTATGCCGCGTGGTTTACCGATGATCGGCCCCGAGCGCATTGGTTCGATGCCGAACTCGGCGTGCTTCAGGCACAGATCGACAAGGCGGTGAGCACTACGGTCGGCGACCGGATGGCCACGATCGTCAGCTATTCGCGGGATCGCAGCCGCATGCTGGTGCGCTTGAGCGGGTCCAACGATCC
>CANEVG010000385.1 GCA_947442095.1 Sphingomonadaceae bacterium | reverse complement strand
GGACAACAGCGGGAATTCTCCAAGCGGGAATTTCACTGAAATTTGCTAGTGTCCATGGGTGTTTTCCGTGGCACGATATATAGCGATTTCGGGGTATCGATCTCATCTCGGTTCCCCAAAAATGCTTCGAACCAGGGTTTTGCAGACTTCGGGGGGCTCCTATGGGGGCCTCGACCTTTGGGGGCTTAAGGTATTATCTAAATAAAATCATATACTTAAAACTTATTAAGCGGTTCCCTTCACCGCTCCATTTTCTTGGCCAGCCACGTTCGCAAGCGTCTAGACAAACCCCCAAAATCCAAGGTATTTACTGGCCAACAGGCCGCTCAGGCCGCTAGTGTTCACTCGCCTCCCCATCCAGCCGCTAGTCGCTGGGGGTATAATTGAGGGGTATGTGCAAAACGGCCAACTCGATACCCCCACGCTTGGAGGTATATTGGGGGTACAGACCCCGGAGAGGCTAGGAAATCCGCGGCTTTGACCGATGTCGCCATCCGCAATGCTAAACCCGCCAAGCTTATCCGGAGTTCGCCGATGGCAACCCGCAAAACTGACCGAACGCTAAAGCGCTAGTTTGAAAACGCGCGTCCGGTCAGTTCCGCTACCGTCAGAACCTACACCACTCGGTAGGACACGATCTGTTCTGTGGTAGAGAAATATCTGCAAATGCGAAGGTATCAATTACAATCGGGTTCCCTGAAAGAACTTTGGTTTAGGCGATGCCCGAAGGAAGCGCAGAAAGGTGCAGGCCCGCATATCGGCAGAGAATACCTTCGCGGCGGTGCGCTCCGCCCGATAAGCTCGCCACTTGGAGGCTTCGAACGTGCGCTTATTGCGGTTATAGCCTAGAAGCTCATGTTCACCCGGAAGTTGACCCGCGATCTGCGGTCTCCGGTATCGTAGCGTTCGCCGGTGAGCGGAACGGCCACCTCAAGCCCGGCGGAAACCGACCGCACGAAATCCACCCTGATACCGCCGCCGCCCGAGGCAAGCGTGCCGCCACCAGTCCCGCTATCCCGGTTGCTCAGCGTCCCGCCATCAAGGAAGCCATAGAACTCAGCCCGCCGAACCGCGGCAAAGGGCTTGTTGAGGCCATAGCGCAGCTCGGCCAGCCCCATGATGCCCTCATCCCCGCTGCGTTCGAACCAATCATAGCCGCGCAGGAAATTGGTTCCACCCAGGCCCAGTTCCTCGGACACCGGCAAGGCCTGGGACGCAAGTTGGCCCTGCATCGCCATCCTAAGGCTGACTGGCCCCGCAACCGCGCCAGTCCAGTCGCCCGAGAAGCCCAGCGTCGTGAACGTGCCATCGGAATCGAGGCGCGAGGCAAAAGGGTTGTCCGGCATGGATGCGCTCAGGATGCGGAGACCCTGCGTGACGCTGACATTGCCGCGCAGCCGGCCGCCCAACAGGGCAGTATAGCCAAACAGCGAGCCGCGGGTCGTCACGATGCGCTCGTCTCGGCTGAGCGCGCCTCGCAGCGTCTGGTGCAGATTGCGCAAGTTGAAGTCCGCCTGGAACCAGAGGCTGCGGGATCTGCGGCGGACCAGGGGCTGCAGCACCGATAGCCCGGCCTGCCAACTACGGCTCCGGATCTCGAGCGGGGCTAGGTAAGCGCCCGGCCGGGTCAGTGCCATGGCGCCTGTCACAATCACCTCCGTGCCGGATCTGCTGACCCGTTTTTCATAACGCAAGCGGCCGAATTGCAGCTCTCCCGGCTGCGCCGGCGTGCCTGACCAAGTGAACGACACCGAATCGTCAGAAGCCAAAACGCCGTTGATGTCTGCCACCAGCGTCAGCTGTTCGCGCCCCACGACCCGTGTCCCCTCGTTTGTCAGCGTGGCGCGGACTGCAAAGCGGTTGCGCGAAACGGTAACGATCAGGATGCCCCGGCCGTTCTCCCGCATGTATCTGCGCCCGGTTATGCGCACGCCATCGATATCCGCAGCCAGCAGCAGACGCCGCTCAAGCTCCTGAATGCGAACGGGCTTGCCTGATACCAGCGGGGCAAGCGCCGCGCGAACGCCCGCGTGATCGGCACCCTCCAGACGCACTTCATCGATGATGCCTTCGTCCACCTCGACAGCAATCACACCACTGCGCAGGCGCTGTGGTGTGATCTGGGCGGTGGCAAAGGGCAAACCTGCGGCCTGCGCCCGCTTGGCAATGGAATTGGTCAGTTCGGAAAGGTCGTCCGCATCCATCCGTTTTCCGATGCAAGGGGCGATAACCGCGGCAAAGTCGCCCGGTGTCATCGTCTGCAGGCCAAAGATGGCAATGGCTCCCACATCCAGTCCGCGCGCAATCGCGTCGGATCCCGGTTCACCCTGCTGCGCCGGTTCGGGTGTTGCGGCAGCCAATGGCGCCCCGGCGGGCTCCACATCATCCGGGCTGACTTGCTCCGCCTTGATCGGATCGGCGCCAGGCGTCTGCCCGAGCGACTGCCCAAGTGTCTGCGATGCATCAGGCACAGGTTGCCCTTGCGCCAGGCCGACCCCAGGCGCGAAGATCAGCAGTGCGTTGACTGCGATAAATAGGGCGAATTTGTTAACCAACAAAATGCCACCTACCACCGCATCGGTTACGATTTTCTCAATTGTTTCTGAGCTAATCCCACCTTCAATCAGACTACGGAAAGTACCGCCGCTCAGCTGAAAGAAGAAGCATATGTTCCGTTTTGTCCTCACGATCATCTGTTCGCTGCTGCTGCTTCTGAGCCCAAGCGCCTTTGCCCAGAGCACCAACTGGACCATCAGCGAAATTGCCGGAACCGTGGTCGTAAATACGGCAACGGCCGCCACGCCCGCCAGAAAAGGGGGGCAGGTTCCGCCGGGGGCTGTGCTTTCCACGGGCGCTGGCTCGCGCGCGGTGCTGGTGCGCGGCAAGGACTTCATGACCGTGAATGCCAATGGCCGGGTGCGCATTCCCGCAGCCGGGGATAAGGGCTTTGGCCTGTTCGATGTGCTTCAGGAATGGGGCAATGCGGTTTTCCAGATCGAGAAGAAGCCCAATCCGCATTTCACCGTGCGCACGCGCTATCTTGCAGCCGTCGTCAAAGGGACCACCTTTTCCATCACCGTTTCAGACCTAGGCGCTTCGCTTCAGGTGGTGGAAGGCGCTGTCGACACATCGACGGTGGATGGCGGAGCGCATGAATTGATCACCCCCGGTGTCGTCGCCATGGTCGAAGCGGGGGATCGCATGCGGCTCACCGTGCAGGATCAGCAGACACGAACAATCGATTCCCCGGCGCGCGCGGTAACGCCGGTGCGCAGCAACAGCGCCAACGGTGCAGTGAGCCCGGCCCCTGAACCGGCGGCCCCTGAACCGGCGGCCCCTGAACCGGCGGCCCCTGAACCGGCGGCCCCTGAACCGGCGGCCCCTGAACCGGCGGCCCCTGGCAGCGGCTCCCAGCCTGAAGCGACACCT
>CANEVG010000384.1 GCA_947442095.1 Sphingomonadaceae bacterium | reverse complement strand
ATGTGAATGTTCATGCTCGGCGACCGAGATCAGCGTCGAGCTTGGATCATGTCATACTCGAATTTTCGCAGCGGACCATGTCCGGCAACGACCCAGCGAACCTAGCCTCGAAAAGACATCGCCGAGGCTCACCGCGGTGCAATAGTATTTCAAGCTCAACCATTTTTGCCTGATTTGGCTGCGAAAGGTGTGGCCTTCGCGCAGTCGTTGGTCCCTAGTTCGCTGCAAGATGCGCGAAACTGTGGCTTGTCAAACAAACTTCGCCCGCATCCGCGGTAAAGGGCGACTACCTGCAAAGCTACCTAGCTGAAAATGCCACGACAACCCACGTGGCTAACTCTGTCGTAAATAACTGTTATATATGAAAAATGGTGATCCCTCCCGGGTTTGAACCAGAGATCTACTGATTAAAAGTAGGTGGGGAGTTGACAGGTAGCTTATGTGCAAAGAGCTGCCGAAGCCGCCGCTGGCCACGCGCAGTACGCGACCACTCACAGGAACCAGAGAGTGTAAAACATTGCCGAAATCGACTGGCTGGCAGCGGCGAAGTCTGCGTTCGGCGGGGCCGACGTCGAGCTCCTTTCGAGCGAACCTGATGCCGCTGCCATTCGTGTGAGCCCGGCAAAGGGCGATCCTACCGTGTTGAAGGCAGTTCGCGCGTCGGAGCCGAAGCTTTCAAGCCTGCACTTTCAGTGGGAGGCCTTATCGATGTTCCGTGATGCCCCGGACTTCCCCGGTCCGCGACCATTGTCACGTCTTGTGCTCGGTGACGAGATAGCAGCGATTGCGTTGAGCTATCTCCCGGGCCACCATCCAAAATTCGAAAGCGACGACGAATTCCGCATTTTCGGTGTGACGATTGCGCGGCTTCACGTTCTATCAAAAGGCAAGACGCTGGCCGGTGCATCGTCCTGGGATTTGGCGCGCATTGCGCCGCATTTTGAAAACCCGATTCTGCGGCGCCTCATGACCGAGAAGCAGCGCCTCGTCGCCTACGAGGCATTGGATCGGTTCGGCCCGCGCTTTCAGGCCCAAATCGATGAAGGGCATTGGACCGGCTTGGTGCACTCCGACAGTCATTGCCATAATGTCGTCATGAATAATGGGCGTGGCAGCCTCATTGACTTCGGGGAGTGTGGCTTTGGTCCATTGTTTTGGGATGTTGGCGTTGCCGCAGCCGACAGCGCTGTTGACTCGCCGGAGCGCGGCGAAGCCTGCCGCGCCAATCTGATTGACGGATATCTCTCCATCCTGCCGCAGGCTGCAGAACCGCTGCAAAGGGATCTTACCGTGTTTGAGGCAATGCGCAGTCTCGAAGTCATGACCTGGCCGGTGAGCGACTGGTCCTCCGAGCGAGCCGAAGAGGATGCGGAGGACGCAATCGAGAATATCGAACCGTCGTGCGAGCATCTCGAAATGCTCTTGCGCGGCGACTGACGTTCGATGGAACGATCGCTCTTCAAGCACCGCAACTGAGGCACCCCAGAAAACGACCTTCGCGCTGCTGCCGCCTCCGATCGGGCTGCGCACTCCCAACGCCGCCAGCAGGGCGAAACCCGCGCCTGTGCGGCTGTAGTGCCTGCGCCCCATGCTTCGATCAGGATCCGAGTCTCGGCAAGCGTGCGCGCGCGTTCCAAAAGCAAGCGCAACCGGGCACCTTCGACGATCAGTCGGGAGGTTCGCCGGATAGGGCGGTACATCCTTGGCAACAGCTCGGTCAGTGCCGCGAGCACATCCTCGCTGCGAAGTCGCCGTGCTACCGGCAGGGCAAGGCACTCTCTGCTGGCTTCATCGATGATCGACAGGATCCGGAACGTGTGAGCGTCGTGCGTGCGCTCCTCAACGAAGTCTTAGGACCACACCTGTCCCGGATACTCAGGTCGCAGCCGGATACATGATCCGTCATTGAGCCAGGACCTTCCTCTCTTTGGTTGCTTCTGCGGCACCTGCGGCACCTTCAGTCCCTCATTGCGCCAGATGCGTTCCACCCGCTTGCGGTTCACATGCCACCCGGCGTCGCGCAACAAGGCCGTTACCCGGCGAAAGCCGTAGCGGCCGTATTGCCTGGCCAAGGCGATGATGTCCTAGGTAATTGCGGCTTCGCCATCCGCCCCGCACAGCGTTTTGCGCTGTGTTGATCGATGTTGCCCCAGCACGCGGCAGAGCCGCCGTTCGGACACTGGCATCATGCGCCTGATGTTATCGACACAACGCCTGCGGCGTGCGGGGCTCAGAAGTTTGCCCTAGAAGCTTCCTGCGGGATCAGCTTGTCCAGCGTCAGGTCGGATACCGCCCGGCGCAAACGGGCGTTCTCCTTCTCCAGTTGCTTCACACGCAGGGCCTGATCCATCTTCAGGCCGTCATATTCCTTGCGCCAATGATAGTAGATCTGCTCGGTGACGCCGATCCGCCGGCAGGAATCGGAAATCGTTCCGCCCTGCGCCAGTACGATCTCCGCTTCACCCAACTTGCCGATGATTTTCTTCGGCTGATGCTTCCTTGCCACTCCATTCCTTCTCCTTCATGGCCAACCGTTGAATAGAACTTGGGCCACTCAGAAGGGGGCCGATCAATAGGTCCTTCTGTTTCTTGTCGCGCAAAGAACGGTGACTAGCACATGCCATGGATCTTGCTCAGCGGTTATGGCCGGAAGCAAGCTGAACGATGATGGAACGTGCGATGTCCGAAAATTCCGTGGCATTGCCGCCGCTTCGGGCCCGAAACGGATCAACCCTCGCCTGTGGCCAGCGCCAGTGGAAGGGGATCAAGCGGCCAGCACGGTCTGGGCAACCGGACAAACGGGAAGGTGGAAAGGTCTTCTGACGCGGCTCCCGGGGCATCGCAATAGACGATGCGCCGCGCGATCGGGCGGAAGGCCTCTTCAAAATGATTGGCCGATTTGGCCACTATCAACGAAAGCGCAGCAGGATCGATGCCGTGCACTTCGAACGGCTCGCGCGACATGATCTGCTGGCGAATGCTGTTGACGATGATCGTCAGGCCGCCGGCTCTGAGTGCCACGGAGCGGCCAAGCGGCTGGGGGGCGCCATGGCCGAAAATGCGCTGGCTTGCCGTCTCCCGCACCGAAAGAACCTCAAACTCCCGCGTCAGCACCGGCCCGGAGAGCGGGCCATGTCGCCCGCCCAGCGACAGCGTCAGGCAGCTTCGGGCGCCCGCAGAGAAAGCTGCGTCCACCGCTGCAGGGTCCCAGAACAAGGCCAGACCGATGTTGGGGATATCGGCCTCGAGCAAGGCGTGCAGCAGGAAGGTGGAACCGCCCGATGCGCCGCCACCTGGGTTGTCCGCTCGGTCGGCCAGCACAACCGGACCCGAAGGCCCCAGCGCTTGGCGGACACGATCGAGGCTTGCCGCAACGCTTTGGAGCGGTGCCTCCGCATCGCGCGCCAACGTCGCTTCCACATAGCGCCTGGCGAGTT
>CANEVG010000383.1 GCA_947442095.1 Sphingomonadaceae bacterium | reverse complement strand
TGCTCGTGGTCGAGTTTCCGCGTGCGCCTCTGGCCGAGCGCTTCCCCGGCATCGACGATGCGCTGCGGCAGCGCCTCAGCGGAGGCACGCCCGGCGCACGCGTTTTCCACGATTTCCTGCTTTCGCTGTGGCGGCAGAGCCAGCAGGGCGTTGTCGATCCCGATTGGGAGGCCGGCGTCAACACGGTGTTCTATGATCTGATCGCGCTTGCCGTGCGCGGGGCGGTTAGGCCTGACGTGGTTGGCAGTGAGGGCGCTCTGCGTGGCAGGGTGCTCGGCGTCGTCGAAGCCCAGCTGGCCGATCCGGCGCTGCGCACCCTGACTTTGGCAGAGGCCTGCAACACCTCGGTCCGCACGATCCAGAATGTGTTTGCGGCCATGGGCACCACGCCCAGCGCCTATATTATGGAGCGCCGCCTGCGCCGCGCGGCGGATTGGCTGACGGCTTCGCCGGGCGCAAGCATAACAGAGGTCGCGTTCGAACTCGGTTTCAACGACAGCGCCTATTTCGCGCGCTGCTTCCGCCAGCAGTTCGGCGTGCCGCCGCGTGATTGGCGGCGCCAATAGGACAATTGCGCATTTGTCCTGATTGGCTGCGCTCCAGTGCAAGCGGGCCGGGTAGTATAACTGTACAAAAGAAAATCGCGTGTCGGACCGCTAGCGGGCAGCTTTGACAAAGACGTTGAAAAAAGGGGAGAGTTTTCATGAGAATCGCATCGGTATCCATTGCCGTTCTGGCTGCTGCGCTGGCGAGCCCCGCCTTCGCGCAGGCCCAGTCCGATACGGCCGCCGTAGGCGGCATCGCTGAAATTGTGGTGACGGCGCAAAAGCGTACTGAAAACGTGCAGGACGTGCCGATCGCGATTTCCGCGTTCACCGCCGAGACCCTGTCGGAGCGTTCGGTCACGAGCGTCGCGCAGCTTTCCAATATCGCGCCAAACGTCACGCTTGACGCCGGCACGCCGTTCTCGGGTTCGACTGCTGTGCTTTCGGCCTATATTCGCGGCATCGGCGCGAACGACTTTGCCTTCAACATCGATCCGGGTGTCGGCATCTATCTCGACGGCGTCTATCTCGCCCGCTCGATCGGCGCGAACCAGGATCTGCCGGACGTGGAGCGTATCGAAGTGCTCAAGGGCCCGCAGGGCACGCTGTTTGGCCGCAACACCATCGGCGGCGCGATCTCGATCGTGACCCATGACCCGGGCAAGGAGTTCCGTTTCAAGGGTGACGTCACCGTCGGCCGCTTCGGCCTGGTGCAGACGCGCGGCACGGTCGATCTGCCGCTGACCGACGGGCTCGGCTCCTCGATCAGCTTCGCCACCAAGAACCGCGACGGCTACCTGAAGCGCATCGCGTTCCCGGGTGGTTCGAACTTCGCCTCGACCAACATCCAGAACTACAAGGCCGCCGGGTTTGACGGCATCGGCCTTGGCACCGAAGGCGGCGACAACAACTGGAACCTGCGCGGCAAGCTCAAGTGGGACAACGGCGGCCCGTTCAAGGCGACTTTCTCGGCCGACTACACCAATGTCGATCAGAGCCAGATCGCTAACAAGCTGATCGCCACCACGCCTGCGGTCTTCGCCGGGACCTACAACTGCGCAATCATCGCGTCGAGCACGGATTGCGGGGGTGGTCCGCCCGCGTTCGCCTATATCGGCGGCATCGGCGGCCAGAACACGATCTTCGACAACCCGACCGTTTTCGGTGTGAACGTGGACGCTGATCCGCGCAACAACCGCCTGCCGTATGACAATCGCTTCGTGACGAACGACATCGACACTAGCTATGCCAACGGCAACAACTATTCGAAGCTCAAATCCTACGGCGGCTCGTTGACGCTCTCGTATGATCTGGCCGATACGGTCACCTTGAAGTCGATCACCGGCTATCGCGAAATCAAATGGAATGTCGGCACCGATCTTGACGGTTCGCCGCTCAACTTCCTGCACACCAGCTTCACCACCAATCAGTGGCAGTTCAGCCAAGAGCTCCAACTGCTCGGCTCCGCAATGGACAAGAAGCTGAACTACGTGCTGGGCGCATACTTTTTCAAGGAAGCGGGTGATCTGCACGATTACGTGACGTTTGCCGAAGGCCTGCTGCAGGTTGACGGGCCAAACGATCTTTCGACCAAGAACTACGCGTTCTTCGGCCAGATCGACTACAAGTTCAACGACCAGTTTGGCAGCACGATCGGTGGCCGCTACACGAAGGAGGACAAGGAGTTTGAAGGCTTCCAGTCTGATGCCAACGGCCTCACCTACAAGATCCTGAACTTCCTTGCTGGCGTCGGAGCCGGTCCGCCAGCATGCGCGAACATCAATCCGATCAGCGATGCGTGCCGCGTCGCTGCTGGTTTTCCCAATGCCGGGCAGCCGCTGCGCTATTATGTCGCGGGCACGCAGCGCAAATCGTTCAGCAACTTCGCGCCCAAGATCGGCCTGCAGTATCACCCGACCGAGGACGTGATGACCTATGCCAGCTGGTCGAAAGGCTACAAGACCGGCGGCTGGACCACGCGTCTGTCCAATCCGCTGCCCACCGCGCCTGATTTCGGCGAGGAACTGGCAACAACCTACGAATTGGGCGTGAAATCCACGCTCATTGACCGCCGCCTGCAGGTCAACGCAGCGGTGTTTCAGACCGACTACAAGGGCATCCAGCTGAACTTCCAGCAGGGCGTCTCACCGACCATCCAGAACGCCGGCGATGCCAAGATCAAGGGCTTCGAAATCGAAGTCACGGCAGCGCCCACCGATCAACTCACGATCAATGCCTCGATCGGCCACCTCGATGCCAAGTACACCTCGGTGCTGCCGCAGGCGCAGGTTGCGGCCAACCCCTTCCAGGCCGGTGTGTTCCCGGGCGGCGAACTGCCCAAGACACCGAAGTGGAAGTTCAACATCAGCCCGCGCTACGAGATCGGCTTCAAGAATGGCGGCAAGGTGATCCTGCTGGCGGATTATACCCACTCGTCATCGCTGTGGAATGATACCGAGCGCGCTTTCCTGCTGCGTCGCGGGGCGACCGACATCCTCAACGGCAGCATCACCTACCGCGAGCCGAACGAGCATTGGGACCTGACCGTGGGTGCGACCAACATCACCGACACGCGCTTTCTGGTGACCGGCCAGGCGCAGATCGCCGGCGGCCAGTTCTACGGCACCTACAGCCGTCCGCGTGAATGGTATGCCAAGCTCGGCCTGAAGTTCTGATCCACCTTGCGGGCGGGCGCCAACCAAGCGTCCGCCCCCTTTTTACCGGGAGAGAAAACGTGCCTGAAACCGCCCATTCCGAATTCTGGAAAGGCATCAAGCCGGTCGAGAAGGTGTTTCGAGAAGGGGGCCTCCCGGAAGTCTATCTTTCCAAGATCGCCGAGGGCGATGAACGCTACTGGGTGCCAATCAGCGAGACAGTGAGTTCCAAGCCCGTCTGGATCAGCCCTTC
>CANEVG010000382.1 GCA_947442095.1 Sphingomonadaceae bacterium | reverse complement strand
GGGGACCGAGGATGATCACGCCGTGGCCGCCCTCGCCGCCCAGCACTTTCTGCCAGGAGAAGGTGGCGACATCGATCTTGGCCCAGGGAATATCGTAAGCGAAGACCGCGCTGGTCGCGTCCGCAAAGGTCAGGCCTTCGCGGTCGTCCGGGATCCAGTCGCCGTTCGGCACGCGCACGCCCGAAGTGGTGCCGTTCCAGGTGAAGAGCACGTCGGTCGAAAAATCGACGGCGGAAAGATCGGGCAGCTGGCCATAATCGGCGCGCAACACGGTGGGATCGATCTTGAGCTGCTTGACCGCATCGGTGACCCAGCCCTCACCAAAGCTTTCCCACGCCATCGCGGTCACGCCGCGCGCGCCCAGCATCGTCCACATCGCCATTTCAAAGGCACCGGTGTCGGAGCCCGGCACGATACCGATGCGGTGCGTATCGGGGAGTTGCAGCACCTCGCGCATCAGATCGATGCAAAGCTGGAGGCGCGCCTTGCCGATCTTCGAGCGATGCGAACGCCCGAGCACTTCGACAGCGAGTTTGGCGGGATCGTATCCGGGCGGCTTGGCGCAGGGGCCAGACGAAAAGTGAGCGCGCGCAGGTTTGCGCGCTGGTATTGGTACAATCATTGTAGTCTCTCCTTGCAGAGAGCACGCGCGGCGTTGGGACCGCGTGGCCCAGCGCTGCTTCTAGGGATAGCAACGGCACTGTCAACCTGCCCGGGAGTGAGGGGCATGTGCGGGTCGGGGCGGCAGGTCTGATAACCCGATGTTTACCATGCTGCGGCACTCTGCCACGCATGGTCCGACGTGCTTCTTCCCTGTTTCCCGTTGCCATACTGGCGCTGCTGGCCGGTTGTGTCAGCGCACCACAATCGGCCCGCCACGCGCCGCGCCCGCAGCCCAGTTGGAACCTGCCCGCAGCGCCGCAAACCCGCGCGTGCCTTGCCAATCTGGGGCGCAGCAACGCGAATTTCACCCCGCTGCCGGATACGTACTACGGCGGTGGCTGTTCGGCCGTCGGCACGGTGCGGCTGGCCTCGCTGCATAGCGATGCGGGGATGCTGCAGCTTACCAATCTCGGGCCAGTGACCTGCTCGCTCGCCAGCACGCTTTCGGGCTGGGCGCGCTTCGGCGTGGACCGTGCGGCACAACAGATCCTTGGCAGCAAGCTCATGCGGATCGAGACGATGGGGAGCTATTCCTGCCGCAATGTGGCCGGTACCAGCCGCCTCTCGGGCCATGCCACCGCCAACGCGGTCGATATCAGCGGCTTCGTGCTGGCAGACGGGCGGCGCATCAGCGTGTTGCGCGACTGGAACGCTGAGAGCCCGCAAGTGCGCGCCTTCCTTGGCAGCGTGCGCGACAGCGCATGCAAGCGCTTCGGCATGGTGTTGAGCCCAGACTACAATGCCGCGCACCGCGATCACTTCCACCTGGAAGTGAGTAGTACAAGGCCGTTCTGCCGGTAACCGGCAGCACGGCAGATCCCGTCAGGCGTTAGCTAGACCGGGCCGTGCCGGGCAGCTTCCAACCTTACCCTCGGGCAGCCAGTTCACCCATGTCGCTTGCCTCAATGCGCAGACGCACCGCTTCGGCAGCATGGCGGGCGCCGAGTTTGTCCATCATCTTCATGCGATGGATTTCCACCGTGCGCGGGCTGATTTCCAGATCGCGGGCGATCACCTTGTTGCTGCAGCCATCCGCCAGCCGGTCAAGTACTTCACGCTCGCGCATCGAAAGACGGCCGATGCGCTGGCGGGCTTCGGCGGCGCGCGCGCGGCTAAGGCGCTGCGCGTCTGCTTCGCGGGCAGAGCGGGCCACTGCCTCGTTCAGCGGGGCGATCTGTTCGGGCACGGTCAGATAGTCAAGCGCGCCCACCTTGATCGCCTTAACCACGGCAGAAATCGAGGGGTTCTCGGCTATGGCGATCACCGGCAACCACTGGCCCGCGCGCATCATGGCCGCGACCAGGGCGGTTATGCCTTCGCCCACAGGCTCATCCTGCGCGAGGACAAGGCCCCGGGCTGGCGCATGGGTAAGTAGTTCCTCCGCATGTGCGTAGATCTCTGCATGATGCCCTGCCGCAAAGGCAAGGCGGGCGAGCCGCGCACGGCGGGCGGAGTCGCTATCGAGGATGTGGAGGGTGACACGTTCGATCATGGATCAAACAAACCATGAACTGAACTCATGACGCCAACCCGGTTAGTTTCGTTCTGAACGCGTAGTGCACCGAGTGGGGCAATACCTACCCCATTACCTAAGGGAATAAAGCTCGATAACGGACTTAATTCATCCGAGAAGCAGCACAGAATCGGTCCAATGCCGAGCGAGTTCTACCCAACCAATTTGGCTAAGAAAAACTAAGCATTGGTCTAAAGAGACCGCTGTCCCGTTAACGATCTTCGGCGATATCCGGCAGGGTGCCGAACGAATAATCCGGCAACGAATAAAACGCCTGACGCAGCGCCTCGCTCCAACTTGACGAGATCGACTTGAAGTAGGGATCGTCTGCCAGAATGCGTTTCTGGTGGAGCGGCGCGAAATGATCGCGCTCGATCACCATCAGATCAAACGGCAGGCCGACCGACAGATTGGCGGCCAGCGTCGAATCGAACGAGACCATAAGCAGCTTGACCGCGTCCTCGAAGCTCATGCCCTTGTCATAGCCGCGCAGCAGGATCGGGCGGCCATACTTGGTCTCGCCTATCTGGAAGAACGGCGTATCAAACGAAGCTTCAATGAAATTACCTTCGGGATAGATCATGAACAGGCGTGGCTCCATGTCCTTGATCTGCCCGGCCACGATCATCGAGGCGGTGAAGCGCGGGCCTTCACTCTGCATGCCCGTTTCCTGTCGTCCCTCTATCACATCGCGCAGCATCCGGCCAACGATGGTCGCGATCTGGAACATTGTCAGTGCATCCATGATCGAAGGACGGCGCTCGCCGGGGGCCTTGGTGCGCTCCTCGATCTGGCTGATCACGGCCTGCGTGGTGGCAAGATTGCCCGCGGTCATGATTGTGATGATCCGCTCGCCCGGCTCAGTCCAAGTGAACATCTTGCGAAACACCGAAATGTTGTCGACGCCCGAATTGGTGCGGGTGTCGCTCATCAGCACAAGGCCCTTGTCGAGCACCATCCCCACGCAATAGGTCATTTGCCCAAGCCCCCTGCACTCGCCCCACGCTCACCCTCGTCGGCGAGCCGCTTATTGTTCCACACGCTGCTGCGCGACGGCAAGCTTCACATGCATCGTCTCATCACGTGCGCCATAGCGGATGCCGGTAATCGGCGCAGCATCCCTATAGTCCCGCCCGGTTGCCACGCGCACATAGTGCGGATCGGGCGAAATGCCGTTCGAAATATCGAAGCCGACCCAGCCCAGCCCTTCGACCAGCGCTTCCGCCCAGGCATGGCCCGCGTCCTGCTCGGTGCGGTCGGTCATCATCAGATAGCCGCTGACATAGCGCGCCGGAATGCCGAGCGCCCGCGCCGC
>CANEVG010000381.1 GCA_947442095.1 Sphingomonadaceae bacterium | reverse complement strand
GGGCATCGCTGCGCGGATAGCGCACCTGCGCCGCTTCGTAGGCATCCAGCACCATATCCTGCGAACGATCGCCATTGGCATGGATCTGGATCTGCCAGCCGCGACGATAAGCATCCCCCACCAGCGCATTCAGTTCCTCCTGCTGATACGTCACCCCGCCTACATTGTCCGGCTTCCATGTCGTGGCGGAACCCTTCCAGTGGGGCCGGTAGACCGCCGATGTTGTCCCCCAGACGCCGTCCTCAATAAGCTTGATCGCCCCGACCTTGAGCCAATTGGTGCCGCCCTGCGGCTTGAAGCCCATGACTTCGATCTTTCCGACAGGATCCGAATCCTTCGAGGAAGCAAATGTTATCCCGGCATGCGCGAGCGGCCCGATCAGGAAGTTCAGGCGTATCCGCGTCGGCAGGCGGTCTTCGGCCTTGAGCTGCGACATGACCTCGTACGTCTTGATGTCGGACATGTCCGAGATCATGGTCACGCCGCGCTTCAAATAGAAATCCGAGAGGATGCGGCGTACCGCCTCCTTGCGTTCGTCGGGCGTAAACGCGGGTATCATGCCCTTGGGCCACGGCACTTCGGCGTCGCGGATGATCGCGATCTCGCCGCTGGCCGTTCGTTCAAAGCGCGATGCGGTCCCAGCCGGAGGATCGGGAAAGCTGCGGTCCAGCCCCATGATCTCGGCGGCCTTGTGATTGATCAGATGATCATGCGCGCTCCAGCGCAGATCGACCGGATTGTCAGGCAGTGCTGCATCAAGGGCCTCGCGCGTCGGCATGATCTGGTTGTAGGTGCCATTGCCAATCAGCCACGCACCCTCGGGCATCCGCGCGGCGGCTTCCTTCAAACGTGCGATCACCGCTGCCCCATCTTTCAGCGGCGGCACCTGAATATCAATGGTATGTGCCTCGACCTCGGCCATGCCGCCGACATGCGAGTGCGCGTCAATGAAACCGGGGAGCATGGCCCGCCCCTTGAGGTCGATCACCTGCGTGCGTGGCCCCCGATAGCGGCTGACATCGCCTAACGCGACGATCCGACCGGACCTGATTGCCACCCCACGCGAGATACTGCCCTTGGCGTCAACCGTAATGATCTTGCCGTTGACGATCACGAGATCGGCAGGAACGAGATCGGCAGGAACGAGATCGGCGGGCCTTGTGGCTCGGGGTGCGGCCTGCGCCGCACCTTGTCCTGCCAGCGCCAGACCGAGGGCCACGCCGATCCATCCAGTTGCTGCAGAAACCATAGCGCCCACCCCCTCTACATGACGTTGCGGTGAAAGGTATGATAGCGCCGGCTACCTCGTTCAGCATACCCGCCACCGAAACGTCCTCCTTGTATACCCAGCAACCATCCCCCGAAACAGCTTTCCGACGCAACCTACGCCCGTTCGTTCAAGACCGGCGGCATCAACCTGAACCGCGTACCAGTCACTGCGGACGGCACGCCGATCACCTCGACTTTCGCGATCAGGCCGGGAAAGGTCTCGATCACTTCGAGGCCGGCTTCAAGCCGCAGTTGTGGGACCGACGGGTCGCCTTGACCGACACAACGTTACAGAATTTCTGCGACGCTTCGCAGCGGCAAAGCGCTCCGCATCTGCGACGTAAAGAATGTCTATCCCTGCAGACAGATCAAATTTAATGTCTATTATAATTGTAGAGTTTAAGGAGCGGTCAGCGAGTCGCCGCGTTCAAGGAGCAAACATCGATGGCCCCACCCGATCAGAACAGTCCGCCCGGCCCAGATCCAAATGTCCATATCGAGGAAAGCCTAGCCAGCATCCGCGAAGCCCTCACCGGGCTGCGTTTCGGCTCCATCCAGCTGACGATCCATGAAGGCCGGGTTGTCCAGATCGACGTCACCGAGAAGCGACGGCTCAAGCCGAACTGATCCAGACGTCCCCAGTTTCCTTTCAGAACACAACCAATCCACAGCACCGCCGACCGGACCACCGGACGCATCGCTCAAAAAAGCCATGAGGTCTTTGCGATGAAATTCCGTGTCCTGCTTGCGCTCGGGGCTGCCCCGCTTGCGCTCCTGTCAACGGCTGCCTTGGCGGCTGAACCTCTCCCCACTGCAGACCCAGCCGCGCCCGTGCCTGCTGCTGAACCCGCCCCCGATGATCAGGCGAGTGGCGGCGCCGGCGATATTGTCGTCACTGCCCGGCGACGCTCTGAAAACGTGCAGACCGTGCCCATCGCGGTTTCGGTGGTCGATGCCGGGCGGCTTGAAGCACAGGGCACTTTCAACCTGCTGCGTCTGACCCAGATCCAGCCGACCCTGCAGTTCTACAGCCAGAACCCGCGCAACACCTTCATCAACATCCGCGGCATCGGCGCGCCGTTCGGCCTGACCAACGACGGCTTTGAACAGGGTGTCGGCATCTACATCGACGATGTCTACTACAACCGCATTGCTTCAGCGACGCTGGACTTTGTCGATGTGAAACAGATCGAAACGCTGCGCGGGCCGCAGGGCGCGCTTTATGGCAAGAACACCACGGCAGGGGCGATCAACATCACAACGACGCCGCCTTCCTTCGATTTCGGCGGCAAGGCCGAAGTCACGCTGGGCAACCTCAATTTCAAGCAGGGCAAGGCGACGATCACCGGCCCGATTTCCGATACCCTGGCAGCGCGCATCAGCGCCTCGACCACCAGCCGCCGCGGCACGATCTATAATCTCACCACCAACACCCACATCCAGTCGATCGACAATATCGGCGTGCGCGCCGCAGTCCTGTGGAAGCCCGTCTCCACACTCAGCGTAACGGTCTCGGGCGACTGGAACCTGCAGGACCCGATCTGCTGCGCGCTGCCGTTCTTCCGCTATGGCCCGACGCAGCGCGCAGCAAACCGCCAGCTGCCGGCTCTGCTGTCCTACTTCCCCGGCTATCCGCGCGCCGATTATCCCCTGCCGAATGTCGATCCCTATGACCGGTTGACCGATGTCGATGCGCAGCTGACTGCGCGCAACGAACATGGCGGACTTTCGGCCAAGGCGGTGTGGGATCTGGATGATCGCAACACGCTGACCTCGATCACCGCCTGGCGCTATTGGGACTGGGGCCCGGCCAACGACCGCGACTATACCGCCTTGCCGATCTACACCAAGGTCAACAACCCCACGAAGCAGAACCAGTACACGCAGGAATTCCGCTTCAATCACAAGGGTTCCGGTTATGATTTCGTGGTGGGCCTGTTCGGGTTCCACCAGGCGATCCGCACCAGCGGCATTCAGGAAACCGGGCCTGCCGCGAGCAAATGGCTGCTCAATCCCACCAATGCGCTCTCGAACAACCCGCAAGTTGCCAACAATCTGGTCGCCATCAACGATATCCGGCTCGATAACACCAGCCTTGCCCTGTTCGGCAAGCTGAACTGGGATGTGAGCGATGCCTTCGTGATCTCGCCCGGCGTCCGCGTGAACTACGACAAGAAGAAGGGGCTCTATGATTCGGTCGTGACCGGCAATGCCTCTGATGG
>CANEVG010000380.1 GCA_947442095.1 Sphingomonadaceae bacterium | reverse complement strand
TCCTCCGCCGTCAACACCGCTTCAAAGCTAGCGGTGATGCGGCCGTTCTTTTCGTCCACCGTGCAGGTGAAGTCCTTGTGCACGATCGTGGCATAGGCGCCCATGAAGCCTTCGAACATCTTGCGGATCGCGTCCTTGCCCGCGTGGCGAGTAAACTCGGTCTGCACGCACAGCAGCGCCCCGTCGTGGAAGCAATCCAGCACGGCCTCTATGTCCTTGCGGTCAACGCTGCCGAAATAGCGCATGGTGGCCAGCTCGATCAGTTCGGCGCGGCCTAGGGTTGGTTCGTACTGCATCAGGCGTCCCCTTCCTTGAGCAGATTGTCGCCGCTCATGTAGACATAGACTCGGTGGAACTTGTCGCCCTTCAGGTAAAAGCGGTTGCAGTTTTCATAGCGCAGCTCGTCGCCGCCATGGGGCGTGATGAGCACGGTGAACTGCGAGCACACCGAGTTGCTGGCCGGGTCCGCCGTGTGGACGAAATTGCCGTGCCAGATGTGCGAGAAATCAGCGAACAGCTTGGTGAACATCGCGCGGATCGCGGCCTTGCCATCGTGGACAGTGTTCGAGGTCACTTCGGTGAGGATTGCATCCTCGGTGAAGCAATCCAGAACCTGGTCCATCGCCTTGTTGTCAACGCCGTCAAAATAGCGCTTCGTCACGATGTCTATGTAAAAGGGATAAGGCAGCGCTGTCTGCCCCGCTCCCGCTTCCTGCCATTCGCTCATTATGCACTCCTCTGGTGGAATTATGGCTTTCCGAAGAGCGCCGCACGCGCGGTCTCGTCCGGATTGCCGATCTTCATGACCTCGCCCATCACAGCCATGCCGCGCTGCACGGCAGGCCGGCTTTCGATTTCGCTGGCCCAGCGCTTGACGTTGGGAAAATCGTCGATGTCGATGGCATGGAGATCGCGGATCTTCGGCGCGCACCACGGGTAGGTCGCCATATCGGCCAGCGAATAGTCTGTGCCTGCCAGAAAGGCGCGCGTGCCCAGCACCCGGTTCATCACGCCATAGAGCTTCACCGTCTCCCCGCAGTAGCGGTTGATGCCGTAGTCGATCTTCTCGGGCGCATAGCCGCGGAAGTGGCCGCACTGGCCGAACATCGGGCCGACATTGGCGCATTGGAAGAACAGCCACTGGATGACATCCGACCGCGCGGCGGCGTCCGCAGGCCAGAACTGGTCGGACTTTTCCGCAAGGTACATCAGGATCGCGCCGGATTCGAACACGCCATGCGCCTTGCTGCCATCTGGGCCGCCTGGGCCATCGTGGTCGACAATGGCCGGGATACGCGTGTTGGGGCTGAGCGCGGCAAAGTCTGGCCTGTGCTGCTCCCCGCCCAGAATGTTCACCGGCTTCACCGTGTAGGCGAGGCCCATCTCTTCCAGCGCGATCGTGGCCTTATGCCCGTTGGGCGTCGGCCAGTAGTAGAGGTCGATCATGTGCGCAGCGCGAGACTGGCGGCAACGGCAGCCTGGCACGCGGCCGCGCTGTCATCGCCCTCGAACGGCTTGTTGTAGTGCGATTGCACCGATGGCCGCTGGATGGCTTCATCGAACCACGCCGAAAGGGCAGGGCGGCCTTCGCGCCAGTTGAAATTGGGGTGGACCGGGTCCTTCGCCTCATAGAATTCGGCGCGGAAGCCCAGATAGCTGATGGCGTGCAGCATGGCGGCGTGGCCGACGTCGAATTCGTCCCAGCCGGTTTGCGCGTCCTTCTCCAGCGAATCGAGCCCGGCGATGAACTTGGGCCAGAGCCATTCGAACAGGCCCATGTTCCACTGCTGCTTGGGCTTCCACTGCTCCATCACCATCTGCACGGTGGCCTCGAAGATCGTGTCCGAAAGCGAGAGCCGCCGCAGCGCGTCCCACCGCTTGGGGCCAGGCGCGGGATACATCTTGCGGGCGGTCGCGGTGCTGTCGAGATATTCGCAGATCGCCTGGCTGGCAAAGATCACCTGGCCCTCATCGGTTACCAGGGTAGGCACCTTGTCCAGCGGATTGAGCGGGCTGATGTCGTAGCTGTCGCCGCAATCCTCGCCCGCGTTGTTCTTGAACGGGAAGGTCGCCACGCGCTCCAGCTTGTCCCAGTGTCCGCACTCATGCGCGGTGACCAGCACCTTGTGAACGAAGGTATGGAAGGGGGAGTAGAACAGCTTCATGACCGAATTCCTTTCGCCGCATGGTTCTTCCTATTGCGCCGCTTGTCAAGGCGGTGTTAGATAAAGGTCCGGACCAATGAAAGGCCTGCTACGCGATGTCGAGTTACGTTGAAGGCTTCACCGCCCCAGTCGCCATGAGCGCACGCACCACGGCGCTGGTGGTGGTGGACATGCAATATGCCAGTGGCAGCCGCGAACACGGCCTCGGCGCGCTGCTCGCCAGCCAGGGCACGCTCGACAGCGCCGCATACCGCTTCGACCGGATCGATGCGCTGCTCATTCCCAATATCGGCAAGATGCTTGCAGCGTTTCGCGCCAATGGCACGCATATCGTGCACGTGACGGTGGGCAGCGAACGGCCGGACTACAGCGATGCGCCGCGCCACATGCTGCCGTTCTTCACCGCCACCAACAACCACACCGGCACGCGCGAACACGAGATAGTCGATGCGCTGAAGCCGCTGCCGGGCGAACCGGTATTCAACAAGGTGACGATGGGCGCGTTCTCCTCCACCGGGATCGGCGCGCACCTTACCTCGAAGGGCATCCGCGAGATCATCGTAACGGGCGTTTCGACCAACAATTGCGTTGGGATGACCGGGCAGGAAGCCGCCGACCGGGGCTTCGGCGTGGTGCTCGCCTCGGACGCATCGGGCACCTGCAGCGATCTGATGCAGGACGCTTATGAAAACACCTTCCGCCGCCTGTGGGGCCGAGTGGCCACGACGGCCGAGATCATCGCCGAAATTGAACACACCGCAGCATAAGCGGCCGATAGGGACAGGACATGGTAGCAAAGTCACTCGAAGTCAGGCCGCTGGCCGAGACATTCGGCGCCGAAGTGCTGGGCGTGCAGCTTTCGCGCGATATGGACGCGGATGTTTTCAACGAAATCAAGGCGCTGTGGCTGCGCTATGAAGTGCTGCTGTTTCGCGATCAGCACATCGAGAAGGAAGACCTGATCGGTTTCAGCGCCAAGATCGGCCCGCTGGAAATCCACTTGCGCGAAGAGTGGCTCAACAAGACCCATCCCGAACTGCTCCAGATCACCAATATCCGCGAGGACGGCAAGCCGACCGGCGCGCTTGCCGATGGCGAAGTGGGCTGGCATTTTGATCAGATCTATCTGCCCAAGCCCGCGATTGCCTCGCTGCTCTATTCGGTGAAGATCCCCCCCGCGGGCGGCGGCACCCACTTTGCCGACATGACCGCGGCCTATGCCCGGCTGCCGCGCCACCTGAAAGACGCGGTCGATGGGCGCACCGCGACCCAGTCCTACGTCGCGTTCAACCAGATGTATTCGACCGACACGAACGCCAAGCAGAAGAACCTGACGCCCGATAT
>CANEVG010000379.1 GCA_947442095.1 Sphingomonadaceae bacterium | reverse complement strand
TCCGAAACGCGGGCCCAGACCGCATCCGCACGGCTCACCGGACAAGGTGCAGCCGAGGAAGAGACCGTGGGCGCCGATGCCGCTACGCAAGAGGGCGAAGTGCAGACCGCCACCATGACCGGAAGCGACCTGCTGCTGCCTGCGCTCCTCATCGCAAACCTGCCATCGCCAGCACCGGTCCTCCCTACTGCGGCCCTCCCTGCTTCGGCCCTCCCTGCTTCGGCCCTCCCTGCTGCGACCCTCCCTGCTGCGCCTGTCTCCGCGGTCGCTCTCCCCGCAGCCGCCCTCCCCGCAACGGCGAGCCCCGCCGGGCTGCCGCAGATCGGTACTGCCGCGCGCCTTGGCGCCGCATCCCAGGTCAACGCAGGGCAGATCACCGCTGAACAGACCCCGCTCGCGCCCGAACAGCTTTCTGCTTTAACCGCCAATCCAGCGCCCGCGCTGGCTGCTCCGGCCACGGCCTTCGTGCTCGAACGCGAGGCTCCACAGGCGGACGCCGTCACACCAGCCGCCACTACGATACAATCTGGCCCGGCCCAGTCCAGCGCGGCGCAGAATGCTGCGCGCGCCGAACCATCGACCTTGGCCGCCCTCACCGGCGCAGCAGATCCGGACGCCGCTGCGGCGCGCAAGGAACGCCGCAGCGGGGCCGAAAGCGGAGCCGAAAGCGGGCTGGCTGCGGCCAAAGGCGGCGCACAGGGGTCCTCCGCCCAGATTGCCGCCGATCTCATGGCATCCGCATTGCCGCAGGCCCAGCCGGTTGCCGGTCCGGCCAGCGCCGAATCCGCAGCCCCTGCCACTGCGCAGGCGGCAGAGGGCATCGGCTTCGATGCACTGGTCGATTCCATCGCCCGCGCCCGCGATGGCATGGCGACCGAGAGCACATCTGTTGCCATGCGCCATGCCGAGTTCGGCCGCGTTTCGCTGCGCTTTCAGGCCGAGGCAGACGGCCTTTCGGTTGCCATGACCAGCGCCGATCCCACATTCGCGCCGGCCGTTGCCGCTGCCCGCGCGGCCGAGGCCGCTGCAGCCGCCGCCATCACGTCAGACACCGCCCAGCGGTCCGTGCAGGCCAGTTCTGCCTCCAGCCAGAGCGGCGAGACGACCACCGGCAGCCAGAACGGGGGTCAGAACGGCTCGCAAGGAAGCGCTAGCCACCAGCGCATGTCCGGCAGTCCCGCTCGCAACGCCCCCCCACGCGGCGCAGAAACGCCCGCCGATGACGCGCGCGGCGGCATCTTTGCCTGATCGATCTTCTCACACCCTGATTTGAATCCTGAGGATATCCGATGAGCGACAAGAAGGAAAAGGAAGCCAAGCCCAAGAAGAAGGGCGGCGGCATGATGCTGAAGATCGGCGCTGCGGGCGCGCTGCTCGCGGCCGGTGGCGGCGGGGCTTACGGCCTGTTCGCGGCCGGGATCATTGGCGGCGGCGGCCATGGCGAGGAGAAAGAGGACAAGAACCCCAAGCTCATCCACAAGGGTGAGGAAGACCCCTATGCTCCCGCCCCCAAGGAAGGCGAGCACGGCGAAGAAGGCGGCGGCGGCCATGAAGTGGATGGCGAAGGCGGTAATGCTTATCGCGCAGCCTATTTCAGCTTCACCGAGGAGTTCACTTCGAACCTCAAGAATTCAGACCTGCTCGTGCAGATGAGCATCGCCTGTTCCACCCACCGCGATTACCGCGTGATCCTGTGGCTGCAGAAGCACGAACTTGCCGTGCGCTCGGCCGTGCTGACTTCGCTTGGCGATACACCGGGCGAAGAAATCCAGTCGGCCGAGGGCAAGACCCGGCTGCAGAAGCGGCTCGTCGCCACGATCAACAAAGTGCTGTCCGATGCCGAAGGCTTCGGCGGCGTCGATGCTGTCTACTTCAAGACCTTCATCGTCCAGTAAGGCATCGTCCAGTGATCACCCACGCAATCAGCCTTTCAAGCCGGACCTGATGAAACCAGAACGTCCCCTTGTGGCAGAGCGCCCGCTCGCGCAGCATAGCGCGGCGCTGCTGCGCCCTGCGCCCGGTACGGCGGAACTGCTGCCGGCGCTGGCGCGTGCGGGAGATCGCATGGCGCGCAGCCTGCGCAATGCGCTCGCGCCGCTGCTCGGCGGGGGCACGGCGATGGTTGTCTGCGCGCAGCCGGTGGAACAGGCCGCCAGCGAATGCACGATGCCGGGCCTTGTGGTCTACAGTCTTTATACGGCCGGCGCGTCGGGTCATCCGGTCCTTTCGGTGGTCGAGGGTGAAACCGTGCTGGCCTTGCTGGACCGGGCATTTGGCGGAGCGGGGGCAGTGCCCTCCGTGCTCCCGCGCGAACTGCCGGTCTCGGCTGAGCTCATGGCCGCCCGGATCGAGGCCATCGCGGCGCAGCAGCTTGCCGCCGTGCTGGCAACGGAGGTGGGCGAGTTACGCCCGCTGCGCCGCGCCACCAGCCTTGCCGAGCTGGGCGGCCTCACCGCCGACACGCGCGTCGCCATGCTTGAATTCACTATCCGCGAAGGCGCACGCCCGCCCTGGGCCTTGCGCATGGCGCTGCCAATGACCGCCCTGGCGGACCTCATCGGCCCTGCCGCCCCGCGCCCCGCGCGCCCGCGCCGGGCTGCGGCCAGCCCGCTCGACATGCCGTTCGCCGAAATGCCGCTCACCGTGCGCGCAGTGCTCGTCGATGTTCCCCTGCCCCTTTCAGCGCTCGGCGCGCTCGAGGTCGGGCAAGTGCTTGCCGTGCCGGTGGCGCGCAATGTGCCGCTGCGCATTGCCGATACCTTGATCGGCCACGGCACCATCGGCGCGGTCGACGACCGTGTCGCCATCCAGCTCACCCAGCTTTCCTGATTTCCTGCAACATGAGGCACCCATGACCTTCCAGACCCGCGGCTTCGACTTTCTCAAGGATGTCGACGTGCGCCTTACCGTCGAGCTCGGACGCACCGAGATGAAGCTCAAGGACGTGCTCTCGCTCACCGAGGAAAGCGTCGTCATGCTGGACAAACTGACCGACCAGCTGCTCGATGTCATGGTCAACGGCAAGCTGATCGCGCGCGGCGAAGTCGTCGCGCAGGGCGAACGCTTCGGGCTGCGCATTGTCGAACTGCTGGGCCAGGACGCGCCTGCAGAGGGCAGGGCCGAGGGGAAAGCCTGATGCTATGGTATCTCCTCAAGCTGGCTGTGGTGCTTCCGCTGATCGCGGGCCTCGCGTGGGCTAGCCTCAAGTTCGCGCGCCGCATGGAAAAGCGCTTCGGCCCGGCGCAGGGTGTGCGCAGCGTAAAAATCATAGAAACGCAGTGGCTCGGACCCGGCCAGCGCATTGCCGTACTCGAATTCCGGGGCCGCGAAATCCTCGTCTCGGCCTCGCGTCAGGGCCTTGTACGCCTTGCCGAAGTGCCCGCGCGCAATTCAGGCGCGGAGGACTGATCCGTTGAAGCTCGCCCGCCTGCTTGCACCCGCAGCGTTCATCGCCTTCCTGCTTATCTCCCCAGCGCAGGCAGCCGATGTGGCCGCAGCCGCGCCTGCCGCTG